>JALZKH010000068.1 GCA_030859345.1 Acidobacteriota bacterium
TATTTCGACGGACAAACGATGTGATACATCAAAACTGATACGTTGTGGTTTTTATGAATGAACTTACTCATTCATACAGTATAAAGCCGCAGCAAGCTGACGGGGTATTAAACCCAACGTGAATAAATGTAGCATCTTCTATTATCTCACAAATAAAAAAAGTACGCCGAAAAGATTATCTTCGACGTTCATTATCTATATTTCAAATCCAGTTCGACAATATCTTTCGCAGAAAGCGTTGATAGGAATTCCATCACCACAAACAGCTTGAGCCTTTACGGAATCATTGAAAAATTGAAACATTATGATTACAAAACAAGATAAAATAATAGAAATCTGGAGAATTAACTCCATGTTAAATGTTTTTTTCAGGTATTCTCCTTAATTTTTTACTGGCTTTGAAGATTTTGAAATCTTACTGCGTATTTCTTCCTTAAATTCCTTTTCTTTTTTTTCGCGGAATTTTCTGATGATAAACGAATCATCCAAAGGTTTAACAATATCTTCTTTTATTTCATATCCCGTTATAATCTGGTAATTTGGACTTTGTCCGCTGGTTTTGAGAAACAGCACATAACGACTTCCAACAGTTGGTAAACCCAATTCTGATATTTCATATAAGACTTTCTGCCCATTCGGATAGCGAACATAGCCTCCGAATCTATCTATGGTGATAGTGCTACCCGCTGTAAAATTCGGGTTGTCGCCTTTGAGTATTTCTTCTATTGCAACGGTATATTCTGAATAAACAGCTCTTTTGTCATTAGACAAGAAGGCTTCACCGCTTACGATTTGTCCAGTTACGATAAGATTACTCTTTTCGGTTGGGATAGTTTCCGATGGCAGCATTTCATCGTAATTAAGGATAACCCCATCAGTTTCATGGTGCGGTTTGCTGACTACTGCGAGGTATTTATCATACTGTTTGTTTTTTATTTCTCTTTGTTTTAGTTTCTTTGGATTAGTAGGCTTGGGAGCATCATAATAAACAATCAGATATTTAGTCAAATCCTCTTGAGATTGACTCTCTTGTTTTACCGAATCGTCCTGCTGGCTGTAGCTATCCCTAGTTCCATAAGATATGGTGATAGTAACTAAAACCATTAGGAATACTAAACCCCACATTATTTTATTATTTTTCATTGGTGTTCTCCTTTCTGACTTTGCAGAGTAAAAAAATTGACAGAAAGATTGTTTGGTCTGTGAAGGCAAAACAACCGATTAGAGAGGAGATTGCAACAAACTTTAAATTGCTTGATTCTTTTACCGTATCATCCATTTCTGTTCTTGACAACTTTTTTTAAAAATAAACTGTAGTAAGAGTATTTCCAAAAAAATAATTATTGACATTTATCAGATAGAAAAAACTAAAATAAATGGTGTTGTAATTATTGCTAAAGCTATCATTCAAAAAAATTTCTTACCAATAAAAAAAGAACGCCGAACAGAAAATATTCGACGCTAAACCTTCGCAAAATAGTTAAAAATTCACTTACAAATTCTTTTTCATTTCACGCAGTAAATCTTCCGGTTTCCATTCATTTCCAAGAAAGACTTTTTGTATTTTGCCGTTTTCGTCAATTACGATTGTCCGCAGAGAATGATTAAATTGAGTTTCGTCTTTTTCATCAATTTTATAATAAAGACCGAAGAAATCGGCAATCTTTCTGACCCTTTCATCTTCACCGACGGCGATTTGCCAGACCTTAAAATCTTTTGCTTTTGAGTTTTCTCCAAGATAACCGAGTCCGTATTTTTTTAATTTTTCGGGACTATCCCTTTTCGGATCGAACGAAATACTCAAAAGCCGTAATTTGTCTTTTAGGTTGTCATCTGCGGCGATTTTGTTGGCGGCATCAGAGAAATTTTTAGACATTAAAATACAGTAATTCGGCAGAGGACATTCGGAATAAATAAAAGTCATTGCCCAAACCTTGCCGCGAAAATCCTTCGGCGAAATTTGTTTTCCATCCTGATTTGTCAGGGTAAAATCAACTATTTCCTTACCGATAGTCGCTGCATTTTCTTTGACGGGCAAAGGCTTTTGGTCGGAACGCGGTGCGGCAACGATATTTTTGATTTCGAGCCAAGAATCGGCATTCACAGTATCATCATACAAAATGCCCGAAACTTCAGCGGCGGGCGATAGTTCATTTAAAACTTCCTCGTCTTTTATATTAAAATCCATTGTCATCGCAGACATAAAACCGGGAATTTCCTCGTGTGCGATTGCAGCTTGTTTGGCGGTTTTGTTGACGGATATAATTCTGCCTTTCAAATCGTATTTTTTGATATTTGCAGGTGATGTTTCTTGGATTTTAGAACTTTGGCAAGCTGAGAAAAACAAGACTGAACATAAAATTAATAAAAAATGACGCATAGTTTTTTGAATAAATAATGTTATTTCAATAAATGTTCGGATACAAAAATATACCTGTTCACATTTAAAGTTTCAAACTTTTGCCAATTGATAATGCGGCGAAAGTTTTCGCAGATTTTCAACTGCTTTCGGTAAAATCTCTAAAACATATTCGACATCTTCAAGAGTATTATTTCTGCCGAAACTAAATCGAACAGCACCGCGAGCTAAATCTTCGGGTTGTCCAAGTGCAAGAATGATTGGCGAAGGTTCGAGAGAACCGCTCGAACACGCCGAACCAGTAGAAACCGCCACGCCCTGCATATCGAGATTTATCAGCAGTCCTTCGCCTTCGACGAATCTAAAAGTAATATTCGAGATATTCGGCAGACGTTTTTCTTGATTTCCGTTAATAATTATGTCGGAAACTTTTGCCTCAACACCTTTTTCAAATGAATTACGCAAATTTTTTAAATATTCGTAATTCATCTGTAAATTATCTTTGGCTAATTCACAAGCCTTACCGAAAGCAACAATTGTCGGTACATTCTCCGTCCCGCCGCGTCTTTCTCGTTCCTGATGTCCGCCTAGATTTTGCGATTTCAGACGCACGCCGCGTTTTACAAATAAAGCACCCGCACCTTTCGGAGCGTAAATTTTATGTGCCGAGATCGAAAGCATATCGCAGCCGATTTCTTCGACATCAACGGGAATTTTGCCAACTGCTTGAACCGCATCCGTATGAAACCAAATTTTATTTCCGTTTTCACGTTGCCGCTTGACCAATTTGCCAATTTCTTTAACGGGTTGAATCGTTCCAATTTCATTATTTGCCGTCATAATCGAAATCAAAACGGTATCTTCCCGAATCGCATTTTCGACATCTTCAACATTAACAATTCCATCGCTCTGAACGGGCAGATATGTTACTTCAAATCCTATTTCTTCGAGTTCTTCACAAACATTCATCACGGCGGGATGTTCAATATTT
The DNA here is from genome assembly GCA_030859345.1 of Acidobacteriota bacterium. Classification (GTDB taxonomy): domain Bacteria; phylum Acidobacteriota; class Blastocatellia; order Pyrinomonadales; family Pyrinomonadaceae; genus Aridibacter. The sequence goes on from JALZKH010000068.1 coordinate 3,351, forward strand.
GAAGTAATTATGTGTTTTCCGTGTTTTTCATTCAATTGGCAAAAACCACGAATTGCCAGGTTGTTAGATTCCGTTCCGCCCGAAGTGAAAATTATTTGATTTTGTTTTGCATTTATCAAATCGGCGACCTGATGACGTGCTTTATCAACCGCACCACGAGCTTCTTGACCGAAAAAATGGATGCTCGAAGCGTTGCCGTATTTTTCGGTCAAAAACGGCAGCATCGCTTCGACGACCTCTTTATCAATCGGTGTCGTGGCGGAATTGTCTAAATAAACTCTGCGAAACATATTTTTATATTAACAGAAAAAAGTCCGCTCGCTAATTACGTTAATTACGCTACTTTTAAAAAAAGAAAAATCAAGAATAATTATTAGCAAAAATTAGCGTAATTAGCCGGCAGTTATTCTTTAGATTTTAATTGTAATTTCTTTGTAATCAATCCTGTATTTGTTGCCCAAAATATCCGTATAAGATAAGATGTTACATTGCGGGTTAAACTTGCATCATAGTAACCGCAAGTTATTTTTAACAAAGGATATAATAATGGATTTTACAACAAAAGAAATATTTAAAAGATACGCTAAAATGGCAGTTGGAAAAACGATTTCGCCTGTTTTTCTGAACATTTTGGTTACGTCGGTCTGCGATATGCGTTGCACACACTGCTTTTTTACGGATCAATTAAATGATCGTCCACGTAAGAAGTTAATGATGAAAACGCCTGAGATAGAAAAAATTTCGGAAACTCTGGGCGGAAACCTCGGTGTTTTGGTTCTTGCCGGCGGTGAACCTTTTACACGCAAGGATTTACCCGAAATTTGCAACACTTTTTATCGCAATAACAAACTCGATTCTGTCTATGTTATGTCAAACGGACAAATCCATCCGCGAATTTTCCCTGATGTTACAAGAATTTTGGAAGAAAATCCGAATTTGAATGTTACGGTCGCACTTGGAATTGATGGAATGAAGGAAGCCCACGAGAAAATTCGTCAAAAAGAGGGGAGTTGGGATAAGGCAATTCACACAGCGAGAACTTTGCAGGAGATGAAAAAAGAATATCCAAATCTGGACGTTCAAACCTGCACGTGCGTAATGGCTTCAAACGAGGAAACAATCTTTGATTGGTATGATTTCCTGAAATATGATTTGAAACCCGACAAAGTGAACATCAATTACATACGCCCTCCGTCAAACGATCCGAAGGAATTAGAATTTGATCACGAAAAATATGCACAACTTTCGCATATGATTCTGGAAGACGTGAAAAATTCCGCATTAAAGAATAATTACGGCGGAAAATCCGGTTTCTTCAAAGCGGCGGTTGATATTTATATGCACGATCTGATTGCCAAAACCAAAGAAACAGGCGAGGCACAACTGACTTGTTTCGCAGGTTCGGCGGGTGCGGTAATTTATGATGAAGGAACGATTTCTTCATGCGAAAACTTATCTGATGTAGCAAATTTACGCGATTATGATTGGGATTTCCAAAAAGTCTGGAACTCTCCGGCGATGGAAGCCCGCCGCAAAAAAGCACAAAACGGTTGTTTCTGCACGCACGAATCGAATTGCTATTATCCATCGTTGCCTTTTAATAAAACGCACTTGGTAAAAATTAAGAAACTTGAACGAGAAATGAAAAAAGCGTCGAAGAATTTGCCGCAAAATTTACCACAAGGCGAAACGATTGCCGTCAAAGCGTAAATTAAATGAATTCCATTTCAATTCAACAAATTTTAGAAATGCCGAATGCCGCAATTTTGGCGGAGCGGATAAATTCCGCTCTTGCCGAAGAAAAAAAGAAGCGTGAGCGTTTTTACGAAATTGTTGAAGAGAATAAAAAGATGGAATTTATTAATGGCGAAATATTTTTTCATTCGCCTGTTAAAAAGCAACATAATTCTGCAACAAAATTGCTGTGTGGTTTGTTGAGTCCTTTTGTAGTCAAAAATGATTTAGGTTTTGTGGGAGTTGAGAAAATTCTGATCTCGCTCACACGAAATGACTACGAACCTGATGTTTGTTTTTTCAAAAAGGAAAAGTCGAAAGATTTTGATAGACAGAAAATGCAATTTCCCGCACCTGATTTTGTTGTGGAAGTTTTGTCGCCATCAACTGAAAAGCACGATAGAGATACGAAGTTTCTGGATTATGCGGCTCACGGAGTTGAGGAATACTGGATAGTTGATCCCGAAGCGGAAACAGTTGAGCAGTATATTTTACGCGGTGAAGCATACGAACTTTTATTAAAATCGGGCGATGGAAATGTTCAAAGCGTGGCAGTTGAACATTTTACGATTCCGATTCGTTCTATTTTTGATGAGCAGGAAAATTTGCGAGTTTTAAGTGAATTAATTGAAACCAAATAAATCTACATTTAATGCAACAAAATAATCCGAAAATTCTCATAATATCATCAGACACGGGCGGTGGACACCGTTCTGCGGCTCAGGCAATTGCCGAAGGTGTGCAGAAATTTTGGCAGGGTGAATCTATTGCGGTTCGGATTGTTAAGGCGGTTGAAGAATCTCACCAGCTAACGGAAAAACTTGTTAGTGTTTACAATTGGGTTTTAAAAAATAAACAGCATTGGATGAAATATCTTTACTGGATTATGAATAAATTTCGTCCTGAGAAAAGTCCGTTTTTTCTCAATCGTTGTATTGTTTTTTGCAAAGAACTATTTGAAAAATGGTGTCCGCATATTATCGTTTCGGTTCACCCTTTAACCCAGCATATTTTTGCCAGAATCTTAAAAGAATTAAATTTAGCCGAACAAATTCCATTGGTTACGGTTGTAACCGATCCGTGTTACGGATTTTGGAAAGGTTGGGCGTGTGATGAAGTTTCGCTCTATCTCGTGGCAAATGAAGATGCACAGAGGCAATTAATTGATTATGGAATCTCTCCCGAAAAGATAAAAATTTCCGGTATGCCGATAAACCCGAAATTCAGTCCGATTGATGAATCGGATGCCAAAGTTGCCCGCAAAGCCTTTGGTTTGGATGAAGATAAATTTACGGTTTTTGTCAATGCGGGATATGTCGGCGGCGGGAACATTCCGCAAATCTTTAAAGAATTAATTCACGGCGAACTGGATATTCAGGCGATTTTTTTAGCAGGTAGAAATAACGAATTAAAAGCCAAAGCCGAAGAACTTGCAAAGACGGCGAAATTTCCCGTTAAAGTTATCGGCTATTCTGATGAGGTCGAAAAAATAATGCACGCGGCAAATGTGATGGTTTCTAAACTCGGCGGCTTAACAACATTTGAGGCGTTGTCCTGTAATTTGCCTTTGATTGTTGACGCAACGACACCGCCGATGCCGCAGGAAGCAGGAACTGTAAATCTGATTTCAAAACGCGGTGCGGGAATTTTGCTTAAAAAAACCACCGATATTGTACCCACGATCAGAGATTTGATACTGGATTCAAACAGATATAACGAGATGAAAATCGCTACGGCAAATTTGATCGTGCCTAATTCGACTCAAAATATTATCAGAGAAATAACCGCACTTTTGCCCGAAGCAAGCCAAAACAAACAGGTTGAAGCAGTTGCGGTTCGGGCTTGATTTTTAACTCACGCAACTTGTTTCTTTCTCACATTTTAATTAACCTTTCATTTGTTCACTTACATAATCTATTTATATTTTCGGAGAAATTATTTTGAGTCTTTTATTAGAAGGAAAATGTGCGTTTGTTTCGGGCGGGACACGCGGAATCGGGGCGGCAATCTGCGAAGTTTTTGCACGCGAAGGGGCGGATGTCGCTTTTAATTATCATTCGAGGGACGATCTGGCAGAAGAAGTCAAAACCAAGATCGAAGCATTCGGCAGACGCTGTGAAACTTTCAAAGTTTCGGTTACAGACCGACTGGGAATGAAAAAACTTGTTCGTGAATTAAAGGAAGCGTGGGGCTTTGTAGATATTTTGGTCAACAATGCCGCCGTCAATAAGCCTGATTATTTTGTCACAACAACCGAAAAATCTTGGGATTGGGTAATTGATACAAATGTAAATAGTCTTTTCGCCGTTACAAAACCTTTCTACAAACAAATGGTTCGTGTTAAAAAAGGTTCGATTCTAAATATTACTTCAATCGGAGCTATGAGTTCGCTGCCGACTTCAGTACATTATGCAACTTCAAAAGCCGCGATGATCGGTTTCACGAAGTGTCTGTCAAGAGAAGCCGCACAATTTAACGTCGCCGTAAATGCCATCGCCGCCGGGATTTTCGACACAGATTTGGGAAATACTCTGCCTGACAGATTACTTTCCGCTCACCAAGGTTGGGTTTCACGCGGGCGTTTAGGCAAACCGGAAGAACTCGCAGAATTTGCCGCATTTATGTGCAGCGACAGAAATTCTTATATGAATGGCGAGGTTGTAATTGTTGATGGCGGAGTAATTACTTAGAATTAAATAATTTTTTATCAAAAATCCTCACAAATAAATTTTAAATTTTAATTGATTCAGTGGTTATACTTTTGTTATACTTTTGGTATGAAAACTGCAATTTCAGTACCTGATGATATTTTTGAACTGAGTGAAAAATTAGCCAAACAATTAAAAGTATCCCGCAGTAAAATTTTCGCAATGGGTGTGAAAAAATTAGCGGAAGAATACGATGACGACGAGATAACAAAACAACTAAATGAGTTTTATGAAAATGATCCTGTCGAACTTGATCCTATAATTATGCAAATGGCTTTGATGTCCTTACCAAAAGAAGAATGGTAAAAAGAGGAGAAATTTATTGGGCTGATTTACCAGAACCGCAAGGATCAAATCCTGGTTATCGCCGACCTGTTTTAATCATTCAATCAGCCAGTTTTAATCAAAGCAAAATTAACACCGTCGTTATTGCAATAATTACAGGTAACACGAAATTTGCGAATTCTTTTGGAAATGTTTTATTGAAACCAAGAGGAAGCGGATTGCCAAAAGATTCAGTTGTCAATGTTTCACAACTTTATACAATTGATGAAAGATTTTTACTCGAATTTGTAGAAACTTTAACGGATAAAAAAATGGAGAAAGTTGATAAAGGCTTGCGTTTTGTCCTTTCATTATGAATCTTTTTGAATACACCAAAGAAAATATAAATCAAGAAATCGAAAATTTGCGTGCCGAGATCAATCGGCACAACGAACTTTATTATCAAAATAACGAGCCTGAAATTGCGGATTTTGAATTTGATAAATTATTTGAGCATCTAAAAAAACTCGAAGAAGAAAATCCGCATTTGATAACGCCTGATTCGCCGACGCAGAGAGTTGGCGGTAAGGCGGAAGGTTTTGAGCCGTTTATTCATAAAGTTCCGATGATGTCGCTTGATAATTCTTACAACATCGAAGAACTGCGAAAGTTTGATGAGCGTTGTCAAAAACTGGCGGACGGACGCGAATTTGAATATGTTGCAGAACTCAAAATTGACGGACTTTCGATTTCCTTGCATTACGAAAACGGCGTATTAGTTGCCGGAGCGACTCGCGGTGATGGAGTTGTCGGCGATGATGTTTTGAATAATGTGAAAACGATCCGCTCTGTTCCGTTAAAATTATCAAGTGATTATTTCGCAGAATTGGAAGTTCGTGGGGAAGTATTTATGCCGCGTTCCGTGTTTGAAAAAATTAATGCGGAACTGGCTGAAAAAGAAGAAAAAACTTATGCCAACCCGCGAAATTTTGCATCGGGAACATTACGTCAATTGGATTCGGCAATAGTTGCCTCCCGCAAACTCGATATGTTTCCTTACGATGTCTGGACGGGGAATCAGAAACCGTTTAAAACGCACGAAGAAAATTTTGCATTTTTAGAAATGAACGGTTTTAACGTCAATACGAATCGGGAAGTTTGCCAAAATATCGAAGAAGTAATTGATTTTTGCAACAGAATTGAAACCCTGCGTGATTCTCTTGATTATGATATTGACGGTGTTGTCGTAAAAATAAATCAAACGCAGTTGCAGGATGAATTCGGTTCAACTTCAAAATCTCCGCGTTGGGCGATTTCTTACAAATATCCGGCGATGCAGGCTACGACAAAGTTAAATGCAATTACTGTTCAAGTTGGACGGACGGGAGCATTAACGCCGGTTGCCGAACTCGAACCCGTTTTGCTTGCGGGAACAACAGTTTCGCGTGCGTCTTTGCACAATCAAGATGAAATAAAACGCTTAAACATCAAAGTCGGCGATTGGGTTTTGATCGAAAAATCAGGCGAAATAATTCCGCAAGTTGTCCAAGTTATCGAATCAAAACGGACGGGCAGCGAACAGGATTACGAATTTCCAAAATTGTGTCCCGTCTGCAATTCAGAAGTCGTCCGTCCCGAAGGTGAAGCCGTTACACGCTGCACAAACGAAATTTGTCCTGCTAAAGTAAAAGCCAGAATCGCATATTTTGCCGCACGAAAGGCAATGGACATCGAAGGTTTAGGAAGCGTTTTGATCGAAACTTTGGTTGATGGCGGTTTTGTCAAAGATGTTGCCGATCTGTATTCGCTCGGAATAGAAACGCTCGCCGATTTTCAACGAATGGCGGAAAAATCTGCCGGCAATGTCATCAAAGAGATCGAAGCCAGCAAAGAACGCGGTTTGCAAAGACTGCTGTTCGGCTTAGACATTCGCCACGTCGGCGAAAGATACTCAAAAATCCTCGCCAACCAATTCCGCTCGATGGAAAATTTGGAACAAGCAACCGTCGAAGAACTCGATGCAATTCCCGAAATCGGCGAAAAAGTCGCGGTCAGCATTTTTAACTATTTTCAAAACCCTCGAACAAATGAATTGATCAAACATCTAAAAAATGCAGGTGTAAAAATGGACGTTGACGCTTCAAACTCGGCAAATTTAGACGAAAGATTCGTCGGCAAAACATTCGTGCTGACAGGCAAAATGGAAAACTTCACTCGCACCGAAGCCGCTAAAATAATCGAAGAACGCGGCGGACGAGTCGCTTCATCCGTCAGCAAAAATACGGATTTTGTTGTCGCTGGAGAATCGGCAGGTTCAAAATTAACAAAAGCAGAAAGTTTAGGTGTAAATGTATTGAATGAGAATGAGTTTGGAGAAATGATGAACTAAAAAACAGAGATTATATATTTTTGACTTAATTGAATAACATCATTTGAATTAAGTTCGTGAATTATTTGGAGTAAATTTTTGTCGAATATTTCGAGCAAACCTGCGTTTTTAATGTTTCCTGTTTTAATGTGGAGTAATTTATAAGGCTCTTTTATTCTTTCAAAACTATCGTAAAAATCTTCATCTTTTGAAATTACTATTCTTTCTTCTTCGATTGAAATTCTGTTTATTACCAAATCATCCGTGTCATTTCCTTCGGCAAGTTCTTTAGTGTGGATGGCATCAAAACCTCTCGAATGGAGAAAATGGGCAAGTGATTTTGGAAGTTGAGCATCAACAAGGAATTTCATGCGACAAGTTTTGTAACTGAACCGACATTAGCAAGTTTAGCGGCAAAAAGCAGACAGGCTTGCAAATCTTCTTTTTCCAAATCTTCATAATCAGCAAGTATTTCATCATTAGTCATTCCCGCCGCCATCAACTCTAAAATATTCACGACTGGATAACGCTTATTTCTAATTGTCGGTTTACCGTGACAGATGTTCGGATTCATTGTAATTCTTTTTAATAAATCTTTTTCCATATCTTTAAAGTATCACAATTATTTAAGCAATGTAAGAACTATTTCTCACGTCCAATTTTTCGATAAATCATATTTATAAACTGATTCAATTCACTCACGCCGACCAATTTTGCGACAATTAGAAATGTAATTCCACCTAGAGTTATTGGGACGAAGGCTTCAATTAGTTTAATGAAGAATGTTTTTGTGCCTAAAAAATTTGTTAAATACTGATAGCTGAACCAACAAACAACCGACATTACGGCGGATGCGATGGCAATTTTTATGAATGAAGCGAAAATTTCGCCGCCGTTGATTCGGTGGATTCGTTTCTTCATCATCAGTGCGAGAGCGAAGAAATTCACGAGGGCAACGCAGGAAGTTGCGAGGGCGACTCCGATGTGTCCGTAGCCGCCGGGATATTCAGCAGTTACGCCGTAATTACTAAAAAGATCTAGGAAGAAATAACTGGCGATACCGTTGACGACGATGGAAAAGAGAGCAATTATCATTGGCACTTTGGCATCGTCGAGAGCGTAAAATGCGGGCGATAAAATTTTGATGGCGGCGTAACCCGTCAGTCCGATTGCGTAAGCGGCGAGAGCGTAAGCCGTCATCGGAACGTCTGTTTCTTTAAACTGTCCGCCGTTAGAATAAATCAATCGAATGATCGGTTCGCCAAGAACAACGAGTCCGCAGGCGGAAGGCAATGTTAACAGGAAGACAAGTTTGATCGAAGATGAAAGTGTATCGCGGAATTCGCCGAAATTTTGTTTGCTTGCCAGTCTGGATAAAACGGGAATCGAAGCCGTGCCGATAGCAACACCGAAAACTCCAATCGGAAATTGCATCAAGCGAAAAGCATAACTGAGCCACGAACGCCCTCCGTCAATGCTCGAAACCAACGCTAAATTAACTAAAACATTTATTTGAACTGCCGATGTTCCGATGATTGCCGGAGCCATTAATCGAGCAACTTTGCGAACTCCCTCATCGGCGAAATTCAGAAGTGGAACAAATCTAAATCCAACTTTAATCAATGACGGCACTTGCATTAAAAATTGTGATGCTCCGGCAATTAATGTTCCGATGGACATACCGATAATCGCCCATTGTGCAGTATCGGAAGCAATTTCATTTTTCCCGAATGTTTCCCAACTACCGCCGCTTAACCAATAAGCCAACGCCAAACCAAGCGAGATCGAAACGACATTGAAAACGGTTGAAGCCGATGCCGGAATGCCGAAATTTCCTTTCGTATTCAGCACTCCCATTGCTAATGCCGCCATTGCTACAAACAAAATATACGGAAACATTATTCGCGTTAGTGTAACCGTTAAAGCAGCTTTTTCTGCCGGAAATCCGTTAGCTACGATTGAAACTATCTGAGGCGTGAAAATCATTCCGAGAACTACTACTCCGCTTAAAACTACGATTAACCCATTTAAAACCAAACTCGCAAGTTTCCACGCTTCTTCTTCGCTTTTCAAGATTTGATAATCAGTAAAAACTTTTACAAAAGCAGCGGATAAAGCACCTTCGGCAAAAAGATCACGTAATGTATTTGGAATTGTAAAAGCCGCTTGAAAAGCATCATACAAAAATCCTGCACCGAAAAAATATGCGAAAATAATTTCCCGCACCAAACCTAAAACACGCGAAAACATTACGGCGATTGAAACAATTCCGGCGGATTTTGCGACACTTTTTTGTTTGCTGATTTGTTTATCAGGTTCGATTTCAGGGTGAGTTCCGGGTTCGGCTAAAAGTTCTGGAGTTTCTTCAGAGGGAAAAGTTTCTTCAATTTTACTCATTTCGATTCCACAGTTTTGCTAAAATCAATCCACAAAATTTTGCAACATTTATTTGATTAGGACAAGTCAAAATGAGAAAAGGAAGTCGGAAAACTTCCCTACTTCCTTTTATCGAATATTCAAAATACTTTTAGAAATTTAATCATCCTCAATTTTAGTGTTTGAATTGCCGGGATATTTAACTCGTGAACTGGCAAGTCTTTTATCCATCGGGACGGGAACATAACTCATTGGAATTGCTCCGCCGAGTTCATTTTGAACCAATGGAACAAAGAAATTCTGGAAATTTCTGAAAGAACCGACACTTCCGCGTTGATTGAAGATCACAAAAAGAAATTTACCCTGTCTGGTTGTAATTTCTCCGCTTAAAGTGCTGACACCGCTGTCGGTTTGGTTTAAAGTTCCTGTTTTACCGACCACACTTCCGAGATAAAATCCCGTGTTAAAACGTCTTCTGAGAGTTCCGTCATCAAGTCCGGCTACCGGCATCACATCAGCAAAAGTCATTTTATTTTTCTTAAGCAGTTCACGAAAAGATTTTAACAATCTCATTTGGGCTTGCGGGGTAACGCGGTTAATTCCCAAGCCGCTGCACGTTTGGATAGAAAATTCGTTTGGTGTAGTTCCGGTATTCATCTGCACGATCCTGGCAACAGCATAAGCACCGCCGAGCATATCCCCAAGTTTTTCCGCCAAAAAATTATTGGAATAACTCATTGTTACTTTGACGATTTCACGTAACGGAGCTGATTCGTGTGAAAACAAAAGTTTGACATTTGAAGGCAAACCCTGAACATATAAACTGCCCGTTACGAATACGTGCGGAATATTATCAACCTGACGGTATTTTCCGCTATTGTTTGCCAGATATTTCTGCCAAGCCGTATTTGCGGCAGTTGTTCTTGTCGCTCCATTAATTGTTTTAAAAAGTAAATTACCTGAGCCGACCGAAGAAGTGCTGTAATTCATTGTGAAATTATCCGTTACAATCAAATCACCTTCGACTTTGTTGATACCCAAACGATTTAGTTCATTTGCCAACGTAACGGCGTGTTCATAATTAAAAATCGGATCGCGTCCCGAAACATATAAATTACCGTTCAGCGTGCTGGCTTCTTTATCAATAAATCCATCAGTCCAGACTTGTGTAGCAAAACGAAAATTCGGTCCGAATGTTTTGAGAACGGCATAAGATGTTGCAACTTTTACATTCGATGCGGGATTAAAAGCCTGATCTGAATAGCTTTCCATCACAATATGACCTTCTTCGCTTTCGATCAAAACTCCCGAATAACCCGGAATTGAAACCTCCGCAAGTGCCGGAATCGAAGTTCTTCTGGAAACGCTTGCCGCCGAATTAATCGGCGATGTCGGTTGCGAACTTCCCGTTTTTTTGACTAAGGGCGTCGGTGCGGTGCGTAGTCTTTCCTGACCTGTCTGAATCTCGATATTCTGCAATAAAGGTTTTTTATTCTCCGTCTGAGCCTGAGCCGTAAAACTCATTGAAAACAAACAAATAACAAAGGAAAAACCCAGCCAAAAAACTTTTTTATTGGTAAAACTATTCATATTTATATACTTTTTAATTGTGTGATGATTGACATTCTCAGATAATTGAACGGAATGACTGATAAAGTATAGCACATCACAATTACCTCTTTACAAGTCTCAACCGATAAAAATAAATATCGGTTACGTAAGCATTTTTTTTGATGAAAAGGAGAAAGCTTTGGATGCTTGTCTTTAGAAATTCTTATAGCACCAATTTATTTTACTTATATCTGAATAAATGTCAATAATTATTTTTCTCGGGATAGGACTTTCTCATAAAAATTATGTTTGTTGAAAACAAAAGAGTTAGAGAAAGCGTAACGCTGCCGTCTCGGCGGCTGTCTCGGTTAGCATCCCGCTGACAGATTCAAGTTTGAGTTCTCAGAAGACCGAGCAAGAGTGGCGGCGGGACGCACACCACGCTCAATCACCGGGACGGATGGCGTTACGATTTTTATGAGAAATCCCTACATCGAATATAAAGCTTTTTTAGTAAAAGTTCCCAATCACCCCGATAAGAAAAAGTTTGAGAATTTTATTAAGAAAAACTCTGAATTTTAAATGTTATTTGGTCTTATTAATTTTAATCTTACAAAAACTTCAAAAACTATGAATCAATATAACCTGCCGCTTCGTTTCGTCTTTCATCCAAACTTTTGTTATCTGCAATATCAAACCAACGCTGATAACCGTGTTTTGCTAATCCCCAAGCAGGTTTACCAAATAAGTTGACGATCTTTTCCTTAATAACTCTGCGGTCAACCAAACCTTCACGGCTCAATAAAAATACCGCATCTTCCTGATCTTTAAATCGCCCCGCAATAAACTACCCCGCAGCAAGCTGACGGGGTATTAAAAGAGTCACCCTTGTCCGTCGTCTGAATCAGTTTTGCCTTGTTGCTGAACATAGTTCTTTATCATTTCTTCTGTTCCGTGTGTGCTGACTGTGCTGACGAAATAGCCGTCTGTCCAGAATTTTCCGCCCCATAAGTATTCTTTTACTTCCGGGCATCTCTTGAAAATCTCTCGTGCCGTAATGCTTTTGATGATCTGCACTATTTTCTTTGGACTATACATTGGCACTGACTGAACCAGAAAATGAACGTGGTCGCCATCCGATCCGATCTCTACAAACTCTATTTCGCAGC
>JALZKH010000073.1 GCA_030859345.1 Acidobacteriota bacterium
TATTTCGACGGACAAACGATGTGATACATCAAAACTGATACGTTGTGGTTTTTATGAATGAACTTACTCATTCATACAGTATAAAGCCGCAGCAAGCTGACGGGGTATTAAACCCAACGTGAATAAAAAAACGGTTCTGAACTCAGAGCCGTTTCTTGTTTCTTTAATTTAATTTACGCCTGGACCTTCATCACGTTTTCCGCCTGCGGACCTTTCGGACCCGTCGTAACTTCAAACTCGACTTCCTGACCTTGAATCAAAGTTTTATAACCCTCGCCCGTGATCGCACTATAATGCACGAAGATGTCCTGTTCGCCATCCTGCTCGATAAAACCGTAACCTTTTGCGTTGTTAAACCATTTAACTTTGCCTAATTCTTTATTCATATTTGTATGTAATTCCTCCTGCAAACTTCAGTGAATTTAAATTTTTTGAATCTCTCCCGAAAGCGAAATTCAATAAGTAAAGTTTTCAGCTAAAAAATTTCAGCCGAAAATAAAAAAATCCACGCCTCGTTGTTAAGCCTAATGAAATCAGGCTTAACGAAACGCAGATGAAAGAAATGTATTAAAACTCATTTCCGAACAAGTATTTATCTTAAACTGCAAGATTTTTGGGATTTGTATATTCTGTTGTAATGTTTAATTGACAGTTGACGGGAAATTTAACTAAAAAGCCACCCTTTTGTCAAGACTTTTTTTAACATTTGTGTGAATTCTAGTAAAAAAATATGAAAAGTCGTTTAAAAATTTCGAGCGGATTGACAGGGAAACACTAATCAATGATGATATTTGTAGAAAATTTTAAGCAGTAAAATAAAATATGATCGAATACGGCGAAAATCCTAAACTTTCCTACAACGAATATCTGAAAGTTCCCGAGTTAATAAAATTACAGGAAAATCTTTCCGATCCCGTCAGCCACGACGAGCTTTTATTTATCATCATTCATCAAACTTACGAACTCTGGTTCAAACAGATTCTGCACGAGGTTGATAATGCAATTATCTGGATGGGCGAAGAACGAAAATTTCGGGCAAATCACGCTTTGAAAGCCGTTAATGCGATTGAAAAAGTTATCGTTTCGCAAATTCATATACTGGAAACAATGGCACAGATCGGCTTTTTGGAATTTCGTGACAAACTAAATCCGGCGAGCGGTTTTCAGTCTATGCAGTTCCGCGAACTCGAATTTGTTTCGGGTGCAAAAGACGAGAAAATTCTAAAATTTTTCGAGTTTGACGAATTTGCACATAAACGCTTAACCGAAAGATTTAATCAGCCGACATTGGGCGATGCTTTTTATAATTTAATAAAAAAAGATGGTTTTGAAGTCGGAAACCACGACGAAAAAATCGCTTCAATCGTCAGGATTTTAACTAAACCCGAAACATATCCCGAACTTTTTATAATGCAGGATTTGCTCATCGAACACGATGAAAACATTTCGCTCTGGCGTTATCATCACGTTTTAATGGTCGAGCGAATGTTAGGAATGAAACGCGGCACGGGCGGTTCGGAAGGTGTCGGATATTTGCGGAAAACTCTGGATAAAAAATTCTTCCCCGAATTATGGGAGGCGAGGACATATTTGGAATTAAAATAAAATTCAATTATTTCCAACGATTGAAAACGGTTATTTCGTGCTTCGAAAATACATTCCGACGTAAACCATATTTGTATTATATCCAACATTTAGCGGTGCTGTGTAGCCGTTTGACATATGGTGATATTTGTAACCAAAGAAATAGCTTCTCGTTTCCGATTTTCTGTATTCGATACCGGCACCGAATTCGGGCATTAGTTGGAAACGATTCCCGATTTTATCGGGCTGGAGCGGTGAGCGGTTATCGGGGAACTTTTTGTTGAATACGGCGAAACCGAAACCGCCTGCAATATAAGGCTGTATTTTCCTGCTGTTTCGCCAGTTAAACTGTAAACCAACCGGTGTAAAACCGATACCTACGGCAGTTTCGCGTTCGCCGACAATCGTCGTTTCCGTCGGTGAAGTTTGTATCGGGCGGCGGTTTCGGTAATTGATAATGATGAGCGGATTAAAATCCATATAATACCTGAGACGATGTTTCGGATTATTTTTTGTCGTCCAAGCATAACGCAAACCGAACAACACAACCGGAGCTTTCTGCGATTCGCCTCTCAAATCCTTATGAAAAGTGAAAGACCCGGCATAAACACCCCATTCGCGGTTGCTGGGTTTATTTTTTTCCTGATACTTGTAACTCATTTTCGGTTCAATGGGATAATCGGGAGAGGCAATGGTTTTAGAAAAGCGTTTTTCATTTTCGTCTATCTTTTCGCTTTGTTCTATCTTTTCATTTTCGTCCGTCTTTTCGCTTTGCTTTATTTCCTTATTTTGGCTTGTTAAAGGTTTCGTCTGCACCAGCGGAAAAGCAAATTCGTTTTTCGCAATTTTTCTTAAGTTATCAACGACGTTTGCTGACTCTTGTGTTTGTGCGAAAGTGATACTGAAAACTGCGACGATGAGCAAAAGCACAATGGTTCTGTAAATAGAAGAATATGTCATATGAATGTTTCGTATTAATTAATTAGTTTGTTTATAGATTTTCGAAAGTTCCTGCAATTTTGCCAAAGACATACCGAATTGAAAATTTGTCGTCGGCTGTCATATTGTATCCAACATTTTGATAATTAAAATTTGCCAAGTATTATGAGAATAGCTATTTTAGGGATTCGAAAATCTTTCCGATTATAAGTAATTTTAGAAAGTAACGCAAATGGCTTAAAGACTTATGCTTATATGCCTAATAAGCCAAACAAATAAAAAATGAAAAATACGATTACAAAGATTCTTTTCTTGATTTTTTTATTATCAATCTGCACATTCGCCCAAGAAAAAAACCCGAATGCACCGATCCGGGTTACGTTTCTTCACGTTAATGATGTTTATCAATTTACACCTGTTGACGGCGGAAAAAGCGGCGGCTTGGCAAGGCTTTTGACTTTGAAAAAGGAAGCGGTTGCGAAAAACCCGAACACGATTTTCACGCTCGGCGGCGATACGATTTCGCCTTCGGTTGAAACGCGGACTTATAAAGGTTCGCAGATGATTGACGCTTGGAATGCAATCGGGCTGGATTATGCGGTTTTCGGAAATCACGAGTTTGATATAAAAATGCCCGATTTGCTGAAAAGGCTTGAAGAATCGAAGTTTACGTGGCTCGGTGCAAATATTGTTTATGCAGATTCGGGCAAGATTTTCGCCGATACTCCGCCGTTTGTCATACGCGAATTTAACGGTGTAAAAGTTGCAATGTTCGGCTTGCTTTTGCCGGAGGCGAAGGAAACTTCTTCGATGGATGACAGTTTGAAAATTACGGATTATTGCTTGACGGCAAATTTAATTGTCAGTCGTCTGCGTGCCGTCGAAAAGGTTGATGCGGTGGTCGCACTCACGCATTTGTTTATGGCTCAGGACAAAAAACTGGCAGAATGTGCCGACATAGATTTAATTTTAGGCGGACACGAACACACGCTTTTGCAGTCGTCTTCAAACGGCACGCCAATTTTCAAAATGACTGCTGATGCCAGAGAATTGGGCAAATTTACGCTCAATTTTGACCGCACGACGAAAAAATTAATAAGTATGGATTGGGAAATAATTCCCGTTACGGATGAAATTCCCGAAGCTCCCGAATTTGCTCCCGTCGTTGCAAAATACAAAGATTTATTACAGGAATTAGCCGAACCCGTCGGCAGAACGGCGATTTTGCTTGATGCGGGTTCTGAATCAAACCGTACGAAAGAAACAAACGTCGGAAATTTTATCGCCGATGCTTTTCGCCAAGCAACCGATGCCGACGTAGGTTTTGTCAACGGCGGTTCGATTCGTGCGGACATAACTTATAATCCGGGAATTTTAACAAAACGTGCCGTGCTTTCGATTCTGCCGTTTAATAATGCAATCGTAAAAGTCGAATTAACGGGCAAAACCTTGCGAGAAATTTTAGAACACGGCGTAGCGAGAAGTGCCGAAGACAACGAACCAGGCAGATTTCCGCAAGTTTCGGGTTTGACCTTTAAGTTCGACGCTTCACGCCCGGCGGGAAACCGCGTAACCGAAATTTTAGTCGGCGGCAAACTGCTTGATGACAACAAAAAATACACGCTTGCGACATCCGATTTCCTCGTTTCAAACGGCGGCGACGGTTATACGATGTTCAAAGATGCGAAAATTTTGATCAATAAAGATGCGGCAAAAAAAGATGCGGAAATTCTGCAAAATGCAATAAACAGTTCGCCGAATAAAACCATTTCTCCGAAAGTTGAAGGCAGAATTATAAGAATTAATTAAGTTGTAAATTCAGAGATTTATTTTTCAAACTTAACACGCCGATAAATTTCATCAAGCGTTATTTTCATATCAACCGATTGAAATTCAATTTCTTCATCGTGGTCGCTTTTGTTATAGAAATGCGTAATCCAATTTCCATTTGGCTGGCGGCGGTGAAGCTCAATGTGAATTTTGTTTTGTTCAATAACTAAATATTCTTGCACACTTGGAATCTGCTGATAAATACTGAGCTTTTCGCGGCGGTCAGTCTGACGGGTGGAAGGAGAAAGGACTTCGATTATTAAAACAGGTTCTTCCCGGTAAAAATGGCTTTCGGGCAATTCATCACAAGAAACAAAGACATCAGGATAATAAAACGTATCCGCATTGGCTTTAAGTTTCATATCCACCATAAATGCCTCACATTCCGAATCTTCTAAATGATCATCTAATTTTTTTGCAAGATTTATTGAAATACGGTGATGTGTGTCGCTTGCACCAGCCATTGCATAAACTTCACCTTTAATATATTCGTGTTTGATTTGGCTGATCTGTTCACCTTCAAGATAATCCTCAACACTAATTTTTGTCTTTAATTTTGGCAATCCCATAATTTTATCTTCCCATAATAAATTGTAGCTTTTTTTTGTGATTCTGCAACTTTTCCGAAAGTTTTCCACAGGTGGAAAACTTTGATTTTGAAATTCCGATTTTCATTTTTTTGTATCCAAAACTCACACAGATTTTTTTAACAATTTTAAACTGATTTGCAAATTGTCATTAAAATATTTCTCGTTCTTGCACCGTCAAATTCACACAGATAAATCCCTTGCCAACGACCTAAAAGCAATTTTCCATCTGCAAATGGAACGGTAATGCTTGAACCCATTAGTGAAGATTTTATATGCGAATCGGCGTTGTGTTCAAAATGCTTGAAGCCTTCATAGTATTGCGGAATCGTATTTTTTAGAAATAGAAGTATATCGTGTTTTACATCAGGGTCGGCATTTTCATTGATCGTCAGACCGCAAGTTGTGTGTTGTGTGAAAAGAACACAGATTCCTTCGCCCGATTCGGGTATGTGTTGGGAAACTTCACCTGTGATCTCGATCATTTCTTCGCGTTTTGTTGATTGGATTTTTATGGTTTGCATAAGAAGAATTTACCACAGAGCCACAGAAAACACTGAAAGAAAATAATTAAAATTACAAAAAATAGGACACAGAAATGATAAAAATCTCTGTGTCCTCCGTGCCTCTGTGGTGAAAAAGTTTTACAGTTTCTTTGCGGTAGGCATTTCAACTGTTCTTTCTACTTTAACTTTTGGATTTAGCTCTGTGTGCGGAGCAGTTTTATTTGCATTAAGCGAGATGTGCGGAGCAATAATCAATGCCACAATACTCATCAGCTTGATTAAGATATTCATCGAAGGACCCGAAGTATCTTTGAACGGATCGCCGACGGTGTCGCCTGTCACGCTTGCTTTGTGGGCTTCGCTTCCTTTGTATTGCATTTCCCCGTTAATCATTACTCCGGCTTCAAATGATTTTTTAGCATTATCCCAAGCTCCGCCGGCGTTATTTTGGAACATTCCCATTAAAACACCTGAAACGGTTACGCCTGCTAGTAAACCTCCGAGAACTTCCGGTCCAAAGGTAAATCCAACAACAACCGGAGTAATTAAAGCGATTGCACCGGGAAGCATCATTTCTCTAAGACTTGCCTGAGTAGAAATTGCAACACATTTATCATATTCCGGTTTCGCTTTGTATTCCATAATTCCCGGAATTTCTTTAAACTGCCGTCTGACTTCCTGCACCATCGCCATTGCTGCTCTACCGACTGCCGCAATACAAAGAGAAGAAAAGATAAAAGGAATCATTCCGCCGACAAGTAAACCTGAAAGCACATCCGCTTTATAAATATCAATTGAATCAATTCCGGCAAGACCGACATAAGCGGCAAATAATGCTAAAGCCGTTAAAGCAGCCGAAGCAATTGCAAAACCTTTACCTGTCGCAGCTGTAGTATTTCCGACGGCATCCAAAATATCTGTTCTTCCCCGAACTTCTTTTGGAAGTCTGCTCATCTCGGCAATTCCTCCGGCGTTATCGGCAATCGGTCCGAAAGCATCAATCGCTAATTGCATCGCTGTTGTTGCCATCATTCCGGCAGCAGCAATAGCAACTCCGTATAAACCTGCAAAGTAATGAGATAAATAAATACCGGATGCCAGAATGAGCGTCGGAACCAGAGTTGACTCCATTCCAACCGAAAGACCACCAATAATATTTGTTGCCGCACCCGTATCGGATTGCTGCACGATTGAATTAACCGGACGTTTACCCATCGCGGTATAAAATTCAGTAACAATACTCATTAAAGCACCGACTACCGATCCAACGAGGATTGCCCAAAACACACCCATTTTTGTGAATGTATTGCCTCTCAAAGTCATAATATCAGGAAGCAGCCACATCACAACGAAGTAACAGGCAATCGTCGTAATAATAACCGAAGTCCAGTTACCAATATTTAAGGCTTTTTGCACATTACCTTTATCATCGGAAATTCTAACAAGTGAAAAACCGATAATTGAAAAAATAATTCCAAGTCCGGCAATCAGCATCGGAAGAAGCATCGGAGAAAGTCCGCCAAAATTATCGGCAGCAACTATTTCTCTACCCAAAACCATAGTTGCAAGAATTGTCGCCACATACGAACCAAATAAATCAGCTCCCATTCCCGCCACATCTCCGACATTATCGCCGACGTTATCGGCAATAGTTGCCGGGTTTCTAACGTCATCTTCGGGAATTCCAGCTTCAACTTTACCAACTAGATCCGCACCGACATCCGCCGCTTTCGTGTAAATTCCACCGCCGACTCTGGCAAAAAGAGCAATTGATTCCGCACCCAGAGAAAATCCGGCGAGAACTTCAATCGCTTTTTCCATAGCGACTCCATTGACAGAAGCCCCGGTGCTAACAACATAAACATTGTAAAAAATTATAAAAAGTGAGCCTATACCCAAAACTGCAAGTCCGGCAACGCCGAGTCCCATCACCGTTCCGCCCGTAAAAGCAACTTTTAAAGCTCCCTTTAAACTGGTTCGGGCTGCTTGAGTTGTTCTCACATTTGCTTTGGTTGCGATGTTCATTCCCAGATAACCGGCAAATGCACTAAAAACCGCACCGATAATAAATGAGACCGCAATAAACGGAGAAGATGTTTCGACCATCGTTCCCGACCAGCCTAAAATAGCCGCCGCAACAATGGCGAAATAAGTCAAAACCTTCCATTCAGCCTTCAAAAATGCCATCGCACCTTCGGCAATATAGTTTGAAAGTTCAACCATTTTTTCTTCGCCGCTGTCTTGCTTAGTTACCCACGCAGACTGAACTGCCATCACGACTAATCCCAAAATCCCTAATGCCGGGATCAGATAAAGAACTATAGATTCCATTAAAAAACCACCTATTTTTATGAATAAATTACTGTATTAAAATCGTAAATACTAACCATTTATATAACCTGTGTCAAAGAATAAAGTCTTTGAAGATAAACAACAAAATAATGCACTTTTTGTCCTAAAACAATTGCGACAGCACTTGCCGCAACGCTGATTAGAAGGACCAAAATAAGTTCCAATATTTATTGTTCCTCTCTTTTATATAAAGTTTTTAAAATGATGAGTTTTGTCCCAAAACCAAGTATTATCTATGATTTTGTCGGAATTACAAAATGCGGAAAGCAAAACAAAAGAGAAGTCTTATGTTTTTTGAAAACTTTTAACACAAAAAAAACCCGAAACTTTATAAGTTTCAGGCTTAATATCCAAATTTTGATTTAAGTTTATGTAGTCACGCTTCGACCTGTTGCTAAACGATAAATAGCTAAAACTATTATCGCACCGATGATTGCAAACAGAAAAGTCGGGATCGAACTTCCGATATTATCGAATGAACTTACCATTCCAAATCCGAATAGAGTTCCGACAAATCCACCAACTACTGCTCCAACGATACCCAAAATTGTTGTTAAAATAACACCGCCGCCATCAGGTCCCGGCATAATTAATTTTGCCAAATAACCAGCTAAAAACCCAAGAATTAACCAAATAAGTAATGAAATCATTTTTTTTCTCCTGTTTAATTTTTATTGTCCTGTTTCCAATGTATTGTCCTGAATTATTTAATTTTATTCAAGTGAACAATTTAATTACAAATATAACAATTCCCGTGCCTAAACCATAAGTGTATTAAATGGTTAATTTAGTTGAATATCTACTCGGTATTTTATTTTTATAATAATTTTTTGTATGTTTATAATACATAAGAAGTATTATAAATTTTATTATCATTCTCTATAAATTTCAGTAACTCGAAAATTAGGGATTTTTATTATAAAATTAATGTTTCTGCTATTGTGTGGAGAAGTAAAGTAACCGTATTGAAATCATCCAAGACTTGTCTGGAAGAATTTACTACTATTCTTGAGCAGTCGGGACATTCTTTAACAACAACCATTTTTGTTATCCATTTCCCGCAAATTCCGCATCCGTTATCAGCTATTGCCGTAATTTTGTAAGTTCCAGATTTAACACCTGATAAATCCCACACAACATCTTTTCCGCTTCCGACAATTTTGCCGCCTGAAATACGATATTCATAAGTTATAACTTCGTTCATTGGATTAATTATTTCAGCCGAAACTTCGATTTTCATATCGGAATCAATGCTTTTTACGATTTCAGTTTTGCTCAAATTCAAACCAACCACATCCGGCGGCGGATAATTATGATAAGTCGTATTGTAGATTGAAGGATCGCGAAGCCATTTTTTGCTAGAATAATATTTTTTCACTTCCGGTTTATCGCACAACTGCGGAAAATCTTTTTCAGATGGAAAAAAAATTACAAATTCAACTCTATCGCTATAAGCCCAAATTGCTATTCCTGCTTTTTTATTGTGGTAAACATATAGTTTTTTATAATCTCTGCGGGGTCTTTCTTTGCGAAATTTTGAATAATCAATTTCAATGTTATTGATGTTAATGTATGTTTTGGGAGCAATGGTTATTTCCGTAATTCTTCCTTCAGGAACATTCCAATCTTCATTCTCATCAGAACAATTTCCGCTTGAATAAGAAACTGTTATATTCGCATCTTCTGAATAAAAATAGGATATATCAAAATCGGGGGAATCGTTGTAACCTACATCTTCATTATTCAAAAGTTTTATGGCATCTTCTTTTGTAGATTTAAGAAATTCTAATTGTTTCAACTTTTCTAAATCAGCAATAAATGATTGAGCAAATGTTAAGCTACATATCATTAGTAGAATAAAAAAACTAAACATTATCTTTTTCATTTTACCTTCCCTCATTAACCTTCAAAACAGCCAAAAACGCTTCCTGCGGAATCTCGACTCGTCCGATTTTTCTAATCTATTCTATCATTTTCATCAGGTTCGACTTTTGGCACTTTACTTAATGCTTTCAGGAATTTCTCACGGCTTCCGCGTTCGGCTCTTTCTTTGAGATATTCTATAGTTTCCCAAGCCGAAGCCTTTTCCGCGATTGCTGAAGAAACAAATTGGTCAACCGTAATGCCTTCTTTTTCGGAAAGTTTGCGGACTTGTTTAAGCAGAGATTCGGGGACTTTTACATTTTCAATAACACTCATTTTATTTCTCCTATAACTGTTAAAAACTCGCTCGGGTTAATTGCTTTGATGCCAAACTTTTCAGCTTCGTTGAAATCTTTTATATTGAAGGTTATGACATAATCGCAATTGCTTTCAACTGCTAATTCTAAAACAAAATCATCTTTCGGGTCACGCAAAGTTGGTCGCCAAAGACAGAAAATTTGCCGCAGATTCGCAACACAACATAAGAAATCTAAAACATCGTCAATTTCCTGATGATTCAAATTTAAGTTCATTTCGGGACGCTTCAAAACATCTTCATATTCCAAAACCATTGCAACGGAAAGATTTATCTGAAAACGTGAATCATCAATTAAAGACAGCAAAAAATACGACGCACCGAATTGAGAACGCAATGCCGAAAGCAAAACATTCGTATCCAAAACTATCTGATATATTTTAGCTTCCCTCATTGACCTTCAAAACCGCTAAAAATGCTTCTTGTGGAATCTCAACTCGTCCGACTTTTTTCATACGTTTTTTTCCTTCTTTTTGCTTTTCAAGAAGTTTGCGTTTGCGGGAAATGTCGCCGCCGTAGCATTTGGCGGTTACGTTTTTGCCCATTGCTTTGACGGTTTGACGGGCGATGACTTTGTTGCCGATGGCGGCTTGGATCGGGACTTCAAACATTTGACGCGGGATCAGTTCTTTCATCTTTTTAGTGATGGCAAGTCCTGTAGTTATTGACGAACCCCGGTGCATAATTAATGAAAGTGCGTCAACGGGTTCATTGGCGACGAGGACATCGAGTTTGACGAGATCGCCTTTTTTGTAGCCGGTCAAATGATAATCAAGCGAAGCGTATCCGCGTGAAACCGATTTTAAACGGTCATAAAAATCAAGCACAATTTCGTTGAGCGGAATGTCATAAACAAGCATTACGCGATCTGTCGTAACGTATTCAAATTTTTTCTGTACACCTCGTTTTTCATCTAAAAGCGGCAGAATTCCGCCGAGATATTCATCGCCGGTTAAAATTGTTGCTTCGATATAAGGCTCTTGGATTTCGGTAATCCTGACAGGATCGGGCATTTGCGAAGGCGAATCAACTTCGTCAATTTCGCCGTCAGTTTTCAGAACTTTATAACGCACGCCGGGTGCAGTTGTTATCAAATCCAAATCAAATTCGCGTTCCAATCTTTCCTGGATAATTTCCATATGCAGAAGTCCGAGAAAACCACAGCGAAAACCGAAACCAAGGGCGGTTGAAGATTCGGGTTCAAAGAAAAATGATGCGTCGTTTAAGCGGAGTTTATCCATCGCATCACGCAAATCTTCGTAGCGGGCAGAATCGGTCGGATAAAGTCCCGAGAAAACCATCGG
>JALZKH010000172.1 GCA_030859345.1 Acidobacteriota bacterium
CTTCCTATTTTCGGAAATAAAAAGTCTTAAAAAAATGACGAATAACAGCATAACTATTGAAATATCAAGCATTTAACTTGGCTTTTTTGCTTGTGTGTGTTTATCGCACGTTCCCTCCTGTTCGTCCGTATGAGCGTGGGAAAAGAGAGCCTAATTTGATTGATTTACTAAATTACGCACGGATTGCAAAAGTAGCTGTTGAAGAAATTACAGATGATGAGTTGGAACTTCCCTTCTCTGATAAAAAATAGTTTTGTTGTGATTGCAACAGGTTAATTTAAGTGTTTTTTAATTATGATCTTTCATCATATCTTCAATTATGTCAGCTTGAATCATTCCATCAATTGCAAATTCCAAAATTTTTAATTTGGCTTGATCTGCGTCTTTGTATTCCGCTGAATTTAAAATAGCTTTTCTCTTTTCTTCCCATAAGCTGTTTCTTTCAACTTTCGGCATATTGAGCAATTTGTCCTTTGCTTTGAACCAAGCGTCATTTTTTTCCTTTTCAAGTTTCTCGGATTCTTGGTTTTTTCTGATTTCTTCTTCCGTGCGTTTTTTTGATTTCTTGGCTTCTTGTAACTCAAAGAAGACCTGCGGAGTTTCCCAACCTTCTTCTACGGCTTTAATAAAGTAGCCTGCGGGACTTTTTACATCTATGCCTACGAGTCGGGATGGAAAAACTAAAATCTCTTGTTCAACGGCTTCCCTTTGGCTTTTAACGAGTTCTCTGGCTTTCTTCTCAGACACTTTGAATTTTCTCATTTTGGAAACCAAATCTTCCTCCTCTTTTGAGAATGTAAGTTTTACATCTGGCAAAAGTTCCGGGGTTGGTTCCTCCGGGAAAAATGATGTTTGATCTGCAACGTAGCGTATATTTTTGAGCCTTTTGTTTGTTGCTAAATTATAATCTCCTACTGCTTTGTTTCCGGGATGATAAATAAATTTCCAATCAAGAGTTCCGTCTTTCTCCCAAATTTTTTCATAACGAATATATTTTATATATCCGCTTTCAATATGAGGTTTGTGAAGTCTATACATTTGAGGTCGAACTTGTTCCCAATTAAAGAATCGTGTTTGCGGGGCGTATGTGCAAAACTCCGAATAAAGCATCTTTGCTTGTGTCTTGTTTTTCATCGCCGCGTAAATTTGATAACTCAAAAGTTCGTAAAATCTCTGTGCCATCGGTGACAGTATTTTCAAATACTCATAGTCAAGCGGTCGAGTTTGAGACGTGTTAAGAATTTCTCTGTAAATATCGTGAAGCACTAGATAAGTAGCATCTGCTTTACTGCCGTTCGGTAAAGTTTCACCTGTAAAGATGACACCGTAACGAGTGTCTGCAATTTCGATCTGCTTTTCCTGTTTATTTGCAGTTTTATAAGTAAATTTTGCTGTTATCAAAGTTCCTACATTCTGGAGCAAAGCGTTCTTAATAGCACTTGTATTTTTGCTTCCCGTTCCAAGTTCAGTTGCAATCTGTCGAAGGCTTCCGAGTTTTATTAATTTCGGAACGGGTTTCCCAATTTCTTCAATTCTACGATTTACGATTATGGTGTCAATTTTATATGCAAGTGCAGTTGGTTGTCCGTATTCGCTATTGTGTGAAACCTTCCATTTTGTCTTTAATTCACCATCCGAATTTTCAGTTTTGATATTGATAGAAATCTCACCCTTTTTAGACAATCTATGTATCGGAAAACGCGAAAGTGCTGTTTCTGATCTGATGAAATCCTTTGACAAATTATTCAAATTTTCTTCCATAACTTTTGTTTTGAAAAATTCAATTAACAACAACAAATTCCGAAAGGCTTATTGTTGTTGTTGTTTCTTCTTATATAGTTTAAATAGTTAAAGAGTATAGGGTCTGATAACGTATTAAAACCAACAACTTAACCCTCAAAATCGTAACTCAAATAAGGCGTTTTCGTAACTCAAATAAGGCACTATCGTAACTCTTATAAGGCACTACCGTAACTCAAATAAGGCACTACCGTAACTCTAATAAGGCGGTCACTTTTGATTAAAATAATATCAAATATATATCAAAATGATATTATTTTAATATTGACTTTCTCTATTAAGTTTCTCAAAAACCGCTTCGAGTAACCAAGTATGTCGAGGCGTTTTAATTTGCTTTGATTTAACCACTTCATCAACCTTTTCTAGTGTGTCAGCAGGTATGCGTAACAGAATCGGTTTTTCTATTGATTTTTCCTTATTATCGGACGCAGGGCTTCCACCTTTATTTATTAAAGCATCAATCTCTTTCTCTTTTACAACCCTTTTTTCGGTTTTCGGTTTTCTTGAAATCGCCATACTACTTATAACTCCTTATATCAATTTAATATGTTTTTGATATAGATTTAGTATCAAAAACATATCGGTATAAACTATCTATTTCATCGTTGGCTTTATTATCTTGTGGTTTTAACTCCGTTACGCCCAAACCATTCGCTGAAGCATTGCTAAAAGCCTTTCTCGAACCTAAAGGTGTATCTATGAAAACCATATCCTCAGTTTCCTTTAAAACCTCTGCTGTTTCATTATTGTCTTGCCCTCTTGGATCGGCTCGGTTTATAAACATATACGCTTTCAGATTTGGATTTGCAGTCTTCATCTCTGTAACAAGTTCTGAAACTTTCTCAATCGTCCAGACATCAAATGAGCGGGGAATAAACGGCACTAGCAAAACATCTGCAACTGTAAGAGATGCTCTTTGGCTTGTTGTATCACGTCCACCGGTATCAATGACTATATCCTCATATTTTTCCTTCAAACGAAGTATTTCTGTCCTGACCGATGCACCATTCAATTTAATATTTGTATAACCCGCACCATCTTCTAATACCTCATTCCTAAGTGTTGTAAAATCAGTCGAAGTTTCTTGATCGTCTGCATCAACTAATAAAACGTCCTTGCCGTCATTACTACGCATCACAGCTATATTTGTAGCGACCGTGGTTTTGCCGCTTCCGCCTTTTATTCCACCAATTACTATTATCATATTTATATCAGAATGATTTCATTTTGATTTGTATTTAATATCAATTTGATATTACAATAAATATACATTAACTGGCTAAAACCTCAAAGTAGAAAAATAACTTTTTAAGTTTCTGCAAAAAAAATAACCGAAATAACAGCAGGGAAGTTTTATATTGATTGAAATAAACAGTTATGACCGTTTCTAAGATTTTGGATAAATTGATAAAGAGAACGCTTTCAATCAGTTTCTAAATACCGGCAACTTCGCTCATTACTCAGAAAGTAAAATTAATTTATTATTTTATCCTCAAAGATTGGTTATAAACAGTAATTATAACTTCGTGCTGTGGCATAACACGGGGACGAGTATGATTTACGATATTGACAAGGGCTTCCCGGCACCGGGTTGGACCATCGTTTTCGGTAAGATTATGAATATGGGCAGTCAGGGCGGAGCGATGGTCGAAACTCCCGACGGCACCCGCCATGCCTTTGAGGGAACAATCGAACCCTTATTTGCCAATATGTCGACTTATTATTGATGAAAAGGTCAACTCAATTCAACTCTTCATTTTGCTGACTCTGAGCAATATTTATTCTTAACAGCCAAAATTTCATTGACTGTTCTTCATTCTTTCGACAATTATTTTACAGTTTAATTTCCTTTTGCTTTCTCCCGAATCAGTCTTTCGGCGACATCTTTGAGTATTTTTTCCCAATCGCTTTGTCTTGGTTTGGTCGGGTCAAAAATCAAGTCCGAGCCTTTTAGTTTTAGGTTTGATTCGTCTTCTCCTTCTTCTTGCCGATTAATTTTCAACATTGCTTCATAAAGTCTTTCGGCTTGTCGGGCGGCTTCTCTGACAACTTGTTTTTTGAACTTTCTGCCTTCGATCCCCGTGCCGTATAAAACAGGTCTGCCGATTGCTCTGGCAGCGGCACTCTTTAATTCGACACCGACCTTTCGCTTGGCAATAAGCCGCCAACTTGAACGCTTTTCCATCGTTCTTCGGGGAATCGCATAAAGATACTCTTCTTGTTTTGTCAGCAGATGCCAGATCAACTCAGCTAACTTTCTCGCTACTGCGACGACCGCCGTGTTGTGTCCCTTCGTGCGGTGGATCCTTTGATACATCGCTCTGATCGGCCCGGGCGATCTTCTCAAGTGTTCCGCTGCTTCGACCAGTAACCAACGGGCTTCGCTTCTACCTTGCTTGGTGATCCGTCCGTTGCGTGCCGGTAGATCGCCCGATTGTTTGGTCGAAGGCACAACGCCGAAATAGGCAGCTAGTTTCTTCGGTGTCGGAAATCGTTCGATATCACCGATCGCCGCCATGATCCCGGCTCCGACGATCAGAGACACGCCGGGAATCGTGACCAACAGATCGAGTTGTTTTCTTAAACTCTTTTTTGTCGCAATGAACGAAGCGATGACTGCTTCCTGATCTGTAATCAGTGCGTCTTGACGATCGATCTCGGTTAATAGCGAGCCGAGTCGCAGACGGTCAAGTTCAGCTATCTCCAGCGGGAGTTGATCGTTGATGATCTGCTCTAACCAGATTCTTCCCGATTTGCCGAACAGATCCGATACATCTGCAAACAAAAGGTTACGATGCATAACCGAATGAACCGTATTCTTGAGTTCGGTGCGACGATCTACCAAACTCCGCCGATCGGTAAAGAACTGCCGCAAGGCTTCAGTGGTTCTATCAGGTAACCAAACCTCCGGCAGATAACCGACGCGGGCAAGTTCTGCCAGAACCCGGGCATCGATCTTGTCGGTCTTGACCTTTGCCTGAGCGATCAGTTTGGTCTTGATGGGGTTCGAGAGGATTAACTTTGCTTCGGAGTTATCTCTCAATAGGCGTGAGATGCTGATCGCATTGGTTGTTACTTCCAGAGCAACCAGATCATCTGCGGACAGTTCGCCTGCCAGTAAAAGGATATTCTCACGGGTTGTCGCAAAACGCTTCTGACAAACCTGATTGCCGTGTTCATCCAAAACTGCCAGTTGCGATTCCTTCTTTGCCAGATCGATACCGAGATAGCGTTTGCCGCTCAGATCCCTTGCCGCTTTTGGTAAAAAATACTTCACATTCCACCTCCTTATGTCGTAAAATAAGCACCTATCAAACAAGTTGTTTGACAATAAAACATTAGAATAAAGAAGATTGAAAACACCGAGCGGCGAGCGACACATATTGATGCGAGTTCCGGTCAAAAGGAAAAGCAGACCTGACTCAAAAGGGCACGTGCGGCACAGGATATTCACTTACGACGGCAGGCTCGAAGCCTATATTCATAGCCGAACTGTCCCGCAGCGACTCGCTCAAAAAACCGGCGACGTTATCAAAACAACGTCGGGCGAACGAGTTCAAGTCACCAACGCATCCCGGAGCCCAATCAAGAACAGGATACGCCTGAAATTGACGGAAATAAAGCCGAGATGAGTCAAGACTCAAAACGTGCCCACCTTTTCATACCACTTATGATACCGCCGGACGACTCAGATATGTCAAAGATGATGCGGGTAATATCCAACAGGAAAATAGATATGCGTCCTCGAGAGAGCGATTAGCTTTGGAGGTTTATTTCAAGCCCAGCGGCAACATCTATTTGTCGGCGGGGGTAACCTACTATGCGTGGGGCGGCTCAAGTGTAATTGCCGAGTATTCAAACTTTGACGGAGCAAGTTCGCTGACATGGGAAAAATCTTACGTCTATGCCGGATCGAGATTGCTTTCGACCTTTAAGAAAAGCGGAACGACTGAAGCGGTCGAGTATCATCATCCCGACAGATTGGGAACAAGATTGATAAGCAATCCGGTTGGAGCAACCCAAGTCGAGCAAAATACTTTGCCATTCGGAACTTCAATTGATGCTGAAACAACCGGAACATCGAATCAAAGATTTACAAGTTATGATAGAAGTGATTCGACGGGTTTGGATTATGCGGTCAATCGGACATACAATTCCGGTCAAAGCAGATTCACGCAGGTTGATCCGATTGGGATGGCATCGGCTTCAATCGGCAATCCGCAGAGTCTGAATCTATTTGCTTATGTGCAGAATAATCCGATTGATTTCGTTGATCCGACAGGTCTTGATGAAGAGATCATTTATATAGATGCAAAACCTGCTTATCGGGATCGAAATTATAGGGATTGGTCGAGTTGGTATCAATTTGTGTTGCACTCAATGGAGAACCGCTCTCGCGTTCAACCTGAACAGCCAGTTGATAGCGGTGGTGGAGAAACACCCGGTGGTGGTTCTCCTCTTGTTGAGTTAGCGAATGAATTTTACAGAAGGTTGGATAATGGAAAATGCAGACAGAAATTGAATGATTTGCTGAAAGCGTTAGGTAATAAGCTTAGTATTGATGATCTAGCTGTCGGTTACTTTCTGGGTGGAATATTTGGGGGTAAAAAGAAATTACTATTTGAGGCTCCTAATCATCCAACTGCTACTGGCTCTTATGAAGATTTTACCATCCGAATAAGACCTAGACTTGCTAATGATGGACTTAGAACAGAGTCTGATACTAATAATTTTGAACACGAGTTAGCACATGCAGCATCGGAGAGTAGTCAAGGCTTTTCTCATGAACGTCTTATCGAAGCAATTGCAGATGTGGAAGGACAGAATTTTAAAAGTATCAAAAATCAGGTAAAAGCACGTGTCAAAGCAGAAAAGAAAAAAGGAAACAAAACTATAAGCAAAGATGGAGTTTATAGTGGTATGCTGAATAAATGGTTGAGAAAGGTGTGTAATCCTAAGTAATAAGGAAGATAAAGAGGGTAAAAATGAAGAAGTGGAAAAGACGAATAGTTTCTGTATTCTTAATTGGCTTTGTTGGGATAATTCTAATTTTGCCAATGGATGTATCCGCTCAAAGTAGTTTGGATTTGTATAAAAAAGCAAGGAAAATCGAGCTTTTCAAAACTACAAAAAAAGAGATCAATGAATTACTCAAAGGAGCTGAAGTTCTTGTAATTAAGGATAAAAGCGGAGGATTCGAGGAAGTCATTTATAATTTTGAGGAAGGAAAATTGAGAATAGTTTATTCAACCGGAAAATGTGTTGAACGCTGTGAAAAATCAGGCTACGATGTCGAAAGCAGTTATGTAATTGAGTATTCATTACATTTGTTTAAACCACTAAAGATATCGGAAGTGGGAATTGATTTTAGTAAATTAACTAAGACAAAATATACTGAAGGAAATTATGTAATTTATTCCAACGAGAATAAAGGTATAGAGATAACTGGTGGTGAAGAAGAAGTTACTTCGTTTAACTTTTCACCCTCGGCAAAGCAAGAAAAGAAGTATAGTTGCGAGACAATCAAATAAACTATTCAAATTTATGAAACTAGATAAACAAAGCGAAAGGCGGCGGTGCAACGGGAGTCGGAGGAGTTACGGCAAACTGGACGCAGGATTACAGCTTTGACCGCTACGGCAATAAATTGACCACATCAAACGCGGGATATACAGCCAATTATCAGGCGATTCCCTTGGACGGTTTGCCATCGCAGAGTTTCGATGTAACTTCAAATCGAATTACAACGGCAGGAACGGAATATGACAAGGCGGGAAACTTAATCAGAGGAAAAGCACCGGACGGCAGTTGGCAGAGATTCGAGTATGACACAGCCGGACGCTTGGTCAAGATCAAAGCCGATAACGGCACGCTTCTGGAAGAATACACTTACGGGGCTTCGAGAGAACGGCTTAGAAAAGAAGCAAATAACCAGAGAACGTATTACGCGTGGGGCGGCAGTTCGGTGCTGATGGAATACTTTGAAACGACGACGGCTCTAACTTGGGCTAAGAGCTACATCTATGCCGGTTCAAGACTGCTTTCAACCATTACAAACACGGCGGGAAGTGAAGTAACCGAATATCATCATCCCGACAGACTCGGCACAAGGCTGATAACGAATCCGGTTGGAGCAACACAGGTTGAACAGAATACTTTACCTTTTGGAACTTCGATTGATGCCGAGACCAGCGGGACATCGAATCAGCGATTTACAAGCTACGACAGAAGCGGAACGACCGGATTAGATTACGCAATGAATCGAACTTACAATTCGGGACAATCGAGATTCACACAGGTTGACCCGATTGGTATGGCATCGGCTTCAATCGGCAATCCGCAGAGTCTAAATATGTTTGCTTATGTGCAGAATAATCCGATTGATTTTACCGATCCGATCGGGTTGCTGATGGCTCAGCCTAATATCGGAAGATTTATCGTAACTATTCAAATTTCGTGGTGGGAAAGACAATGGGACAGCTACTGGGGAGCAGACAACGGTTGGAGTTCGGGATGGGATACGGGCAGACGCACTCCGCGTGACCCCGGTGAAGGAATCGGAGGTAGTAGGGGCGACGGACTACCGGAATATGCTAGAAGAGTGTATATAGATTTAGGAGAAAAACTTACAGATTGTATAAATAAAGTTTTTGCTAAGGAAATTACTGGAAAAAATGGTAAAAAAGCTACAGGTGCTAATCTTTTGAAGGGGCAGAAAATAGCAAATGCTCCACGAGTAAATGATACAAAGTATTCAGCCTATGAACTAGGGGGCGGAACCGGTACCCGATACAGTGGATACTCTTTTCCGGGCGATGAAAACAGAGGACCAAATGGAACTGTTTGGATTGCTAACGATCTCGGAGCGGTGTATGGGTCGAGCAATAACGAGATATCAAGCCAGTATGATCAATATCAACGGACTTACGTTCACGAATTGGGCAACAAATTGTCTAGAGAGATTAGTCAAAATGGGAGTGCGAGAACTTTTGGGGATCCTAAGTCCAGCGATAAAGATACTGGATATCAGTTAGAAAAGTGTGTTTATGGAAACGTAATAACCGCGTTTTGAAAATTATGAATTTGAGAATACAAATTTTTTTAGTTATATTTGCCTCCCTGACTTTGGGCTGTTGGGAGGTTCCTAATGTCGCTAAACCGAAATCGGATGTTGAGAAAAAGGTTACACTGAACGCAACCCTTGACGCTGAAGCTTATTCAATTTATTCCATCGTAATAGACGATGTTTATAACACTCGGGCAGATTCAGTATTGATATACAACCAAACCACAACCTTTTCTTTGCCATACAAGAATTTGGAGGAAGCTTTGGCTAACCTTAATAAACGCCTACCAAACCGAATTGAAGATGGAATTCTGCAAGATTTTTTAAACAATAACAAGACTCCAAAATTTTTGGAGAAGCGATTTAATACCCGAGTTTCATATTCGTTGGTTAGTAAACAATATCTAAACTCGCTATTTGAAAAACGTAACGGCTGGAATGAATTTTTGAGGCAACATCCCGGAAGTAGTATCATCAATTTTTCCCGAGTCGGTCTTAACCCATCAAAAGATAAGGCACTAGTCTATACAAACATTTACAGAGGTGCGAGGTCAGGAAGGTCTTATTACATAATTTTAATTAAGGAAAATCATAAATGGACTATAAACCGAAAGATTGATGCTGGGGTTTCGTAAGTCTGATGTGGTAAGAAAAAGAGAGTAAAACAACTGGCTACTCGACAATTCACAATACGATTCTGTGATTAGGTGATGTTCATAAAACAAAGCCCACAAATAAGGAGAAACCGTTCAGAATTTTTGTTCTATATATATGAGTATCATAGAGAAAATCTGATTCGCGGCAAAGCACCGAACGACAGTTGGCAGAAATACGAGTATGACACCGCCGGACGACTTATATATGTGCGGGACGATACGGGCTGGATACAGCAATCAAATGAATACGCTTCATCAAGACAGAGATTAGCTTCGGGGAGTTATGCGTCGGTAGATATTACTTATTATGCGTGGGGCGGTTCGAGTGTGCTGGCGGAATACTCAACGCAATTCTCAAGCAGTTCGCTTGCGTGGCAAAAGAGTTATGTTTATGCGGGAAGTCGTTTATTATCAACCATCACAAACACATCAGGCAATGAGGTAACCGAATATCATCATCCCGACAGATTGGGAACGAGATTGATCTCAAATCCTGTTACGGCAACGCAGAGCGAACAATTAACTCTGCCATTTGGAACATTGATCGGTGCGGAAACTTCGGCAACAAATGATAAAAGATTCACATCTTACGACAGAAGCGAGGTAGCCGGAGGTCTCGATTACGCGGTCAATCGAAATTATAATTCGGGACAGTCCAGATTTACACAGGTTGACCCGATTGGGATGGCATCCGCCTCAATCGGCAATCCGCAATCAATGAATTTGTTCGCTTATGTGCAGAACAATCCGATTGACTTTGTTGATCCGAGTGGATTACAACTGGTTTCCATTGGTGGAAATACATATTATTGTGAGGATGATAGATGGGATGAAAGCACTGCAACACTTTATGCTGGTGGTGGCTGCTATTTGATAGGTGGAATTGGCGGCGGCGGTGGTGGCGGCTATGTTGGTGGCGACTATGTTGGTGGCGGTGGCGGTTATGGCGGCGATTATAATCCATTCCAGTCAGCATCTTGGTTGTCATTTATAGCTTGGGGAAACGGTGGTAGAAGTGTGTCAGTTCAGTATCTTGGTGGACAAATTTCTGGAACCCATGTTGAGGTAATTGTTTTAGATGGAGAATACTAAGCAGCAACTTTATAAGGATATAGAGAAATTTTAAGTGCTTGTATTATAAAAGAAGAGTATAAGGCTATTAATTTAATTACTTGTAACGGTATCATTAGTGATAAATATCGTAGTGACTATAATATATCTATATCGGTTTCTAGTTAGCTTTCATAGATTAATAATACCTCAGAATTGAGAGGTTATTCATTTTGATTGCTAGGTAATTAATTATATAGGAGTAATGAGTTTTGATAATACCACTAATTATATAATTGACCTGACCGTTTTTGATAAAATTCTGTCCAGTAGATTTCAGTTACATAACCTTGGTAAATATTAAATTTTTGAAATTGTTTATAATTTATAAATAGTAAATTATGTGTTGTAAACAATTTAATTTTATTCTAAAAATGTTAAAAATCATGAATAAATCTAACTACTTAAAATTTATTTGTTTGTTTCTATTTTTTGTTTGTCCAGTTTTTATGCAGTCTGATTCTACAAAGAAAAATCAAACATCTTCAGGCACCGTAAAAGTAATCATTCTAAAATATAATGATGTTTTTTCTGAAAAAAAGGAGGAAAAGTTTCCTTACTCAGTTTCTCTAGCTAGTAATAGGGAAACTCACAAGATGACGCATGTGAAACGAGGCAATTACCAAATAACAGACAATTTAGGAATGAAGCGTGATTTCTTCATAGATGAATATAAAGCGATTTTACCACCTGCATTATATAAACTGACTATTGACGGATGGAGTTTTGAGTTTTCAAAGTTTCGATTGAAATCCAATACAGTAGAGAGATTTGAAATTCCAGATAACATTCTTATTGAGTCAAGTTGTTTAAAGAACGAAATGATTGTTAAGACATATTCTTCAGAAGCGGATCTCGAAAATATTTCCGAAAAATATACTTATCATGAAGTTGAAACTGATAATATAACCTTACCAAATTCACTTAATTTAATAATTAGGTATTGTGAAAAAGATGAGAAAGAATCTAAAACGGTTTATCGTGGGACAATAACTACCTATATTGGCGATGTTATAACTGCACCTAAGATTATACTTGATGAAAAACTTAATCGGCTGACCTTTTATGGAATTAAGGAACAACCTATAATATTATCCTTTGATGGACCAAACTTTGAGATTGTTGAATTTGATTTAATTAAAGAAAAAATTATTTATAAAAAACAATTCAGAAAAGAGGTTATTGCTCATTCCCCCGAAAATGATTGATAAGGAAAATAAAGCGATGTCACTCACACCCGCCATCGTTTAAATAAATCTCGGCAAAACACGTTCAGAAAGCTACCCCTTTCAGAGGGTCTAATTTATAATGATTACAAGCCCATTTTTACTAGACTTAAAATCATCAAATTCAGACAGCCTTTAAGAAAGTCATGAGATTTTGAGTGTAAAATAAGTCGAAACTACAATCTTTCAATAAATTTTATTTAAGTAAATTTATTACTGAGCCTCGGCTGATCTTTAATTTCCGTGCGATTTCTGAATTGTTCCTGCCTTCTTTTTTGAGTTTCAAAACTTCCGCCTTTTTCTTTGCCGCAGTCGCCGGT
>JALZKH010000100.1 GCA_030859345.1 Acidobacteriota bacterium
GATTTCAAGATGCCGATCTCCTTGCGTCTTTCGGTGATAGTCGTGTACATTGAGAGTAGAACGAAAATCGTGCTGACAAATGCACCGAGTCCGACCAGCACCCGCAAAAAAGTTTTCAAGCCGGGAACTCTGTCTTCGGCATCAATTATCAAATCCCGGGTTAAATTGATTTTGTTGCCGGGAAGTTTTTCATTGATTCGATTTGCAACTTGTGCCACGTCAGCTCCATCTTTTAATTTAACCAAGATAAATGTGCATTTTTTCGGAGCTTGCAGGGCATTTTGCATTGCTTCCAAAGACATTTTTATTCTCGCACCCGATGGCGGTGAGAAAACGCCGACAATTTTATAATCTCTGCCGAAGATTTTTGTTGTTTCACCTATTTCATATTTATTGCTCTGCATATTGCGTTCGTCCAAAACAACTTCATCATTGGCAGTTGCCGCACGACCTTGCAGAATTTGCATATCGTTCATTTCCGCAAAAGGTTTCCATTCAACGCCGTCAATTTGTTGAACGCCCCAACGCTGATCTGCATTTGTGCTGATGTAGCGGATAACGGGAACGGTTGATTTTACGCCTTCAACTTCAAGCAATTTTTCGGCGTAAGTCGTGCTGACAGAAGCGTTTGAACTCGTCAAACTCATTGCTCCGGGGCGTGTGAAAAGAATTTCGGCTTTCCAGTTCGCCGCACGCTTTGCCATATCGTTCGTCATTCCGCGTGCAAGTCCAGTAAAAAGCACGACTAAAATCACGCCGAGTGCTACACCGACGATGCTTATAAGTGTGCGAAAAGGTCTGGTTCGTAAATTGGCTAAAACTAATTCGAGCATAAATGTTTCTCTGAAAACTAAAAATTATAACTTATACGGGAATAAAGCGGAAACGGGTTGGATTAGTTTAAATACAGCAAAAAAAATTGAAAAAGCGTAGATACTCAGGTAATTTTATTTTGTTAACAAAATCAAGATATATATGAAAAAGATTAAAAAAATACATCCTTTAGCGATTCGTTGGTTTCATTGGGTTAATTTTCCGATTTTATTTTTGATGATCTGGAGCGGTTTGTTGATCTATTGGGCAAACGCCGTTTACGGAATCGGTTGGGGAGATTGGCGAATCGGTCTTTTCCCAAAATGGTTTTACGAAACTTTGGGAATACCTTTTCGCCTTGCTGAAGGGATGTCTCTGCATTTCTTTTTTATGTGGTTTTTTGCCGTCAACGGAGTTTTATATGTTGCATACACAATAATTTCAGGCGAATGGCGTTATTTACTTCCCGACAAAAATTCATTCAAAGAAGCATTTCAGGTTGTTTTGCACGATCTGCATTTAAGCAAAAAAGAACCGCCGAAAATAAAATACAACGCTGCTCAAAAAATCGCTTACACCACTATTATTATTATGGGACTTGGATCATTATTAACCGGAATTGCAATTTATAAACCGATTCAATTTTCATGGCTGGCTTGGCTTTTCGGAGGCTACGAATGGTCGAGATGGATTCATTTTTGGCTGACGATGGGATATTTGATTTTCTTTGTAGTTCACGTTGCACAAGTTGCAAAGGCAGGTTGGGGAAATTTTCAAGCGATGGTTACGGGTCGTGAACTCGTTGATGCAAATAAAGTTGAGAGAAACGAAAAAGAATAAAACGGAGTTTTGAGATGGAAGATAAAAAATCAATGGAAGCGGAAGAAAATAAAACAGATGCTGCTGATGCTTTGGAGATCGAAGAAAAACCTTTGGAAGCGGAAGACAAAGGCGATGATGAAAAGATTGTAAAAGAATTCAGAAGTATTTCCCGTCGAAACTTTTTAGGTTTTGGAATCGGCGGAATTTTAGCAGGTGGTGCATATTACTGGCTACGTTCTGCTCCATTGATCGGAGGGTTGGAATCGCCTCTGCGTCATACTCTGCAATTTAATGAAGTAATTGCCAGAAAATTCTTCAGCCACTCACGCCTTGCTCCCGAATATCCGAAATCGGCGGTTGAGCCTTTGCGTGTCAACGGCGGAATCGGGCTTTCAAACGAATTTGATGCAAGTAACTGGAAATTAAATGTTTCGGGAACAAACAAAAGTCCAAATACAACTCTGCAATTTACTTTGGAAGACATTAAAAAATTGCCGAAACAGAATATTTCCATTAACTTTAAATGTATTGAAGGTTGGAGTCGGATTATGAATTATGTCGGTGCGAGATTTTCGGATTTCATCGGGCAAAACAATCTTTTGGACGAAAATAATTTACCCGAATATGTAAGTTTGGCGACACCGGATGGTAAGTATTATGTCGGCTTGGATATGGAAAGTGCGTTGCATCCGCAGACTTTGCTTTGTTATGAAATGAACGGAGATAAATTAAAACCTGAACACGGCTATCCTCTGCGTTTACTGATTCCGACAAAATACGGAATTAAGAATTTGAAAAGAATCGGGACGATAAAATTTACAAACGAGAGACCAAAAGATTATTGGGCAGAACGCGGTTATGATTGGTATGCGGGACTTTAGAAATTATTTAGTCAATTCTAAAAAATTAAAGTTTTTTGATGCTTCTTTATCTGTGAAAAGCTCATTTCTGGCTTGAAAATCCTCATATAATTTATCGTAAGTTTCGATTAAAAAATCGGTTGATTTAATTCGCGTATTGTTTTGAACGGCTTCAAAAGCCTTCTCGATTTTTTTCCGGCGAAGTTCGGGATTATCTATTATCTCTTTGATTGCTTCAGCAAAGTTTTCCGCCGCCGGTTCGACAAGCCAAGTGTTTTCATCAGTTGCGTAAAACAAAAGTCCGCCGGCATTCGGCACGACTGTCGGAGTTCCCGAAGCCATTGCTTCAAGCGGGGCGATGCCGAAAGGTTCTTTCGGATTCGGATGGACGAAAACATCGGCGTTGGCGTAATAATTTGCAAGTGTTTCTTTATCGAGATGTCCGAGTTGAATGATCTTATGCGGAATTCGTCTGTCGGTTTCCTCTTGCAGCCATTCAGCTTTCGGTCCAGCTCCGGCAACCAGAAGCCTGTAATCTTTAGCCGTTCCTTTGGCTAAAATTTCCATAAAATCAGGAAGAAGTTCGACATTTTTTTCGGGCGAAATTCTTCCGGCATAAAGCAAAATGACGGCATCCTCAGAAATTCCTGCTTTTTTTATCATTTCCTGCCGGATTACGGGAGATTTTCTGTCGGGCGAAAATTGTTCGGCATCAACTCCGCGTGGGCAAATGTGAATTCTATCTTTGAGCGGCGTTCGCGGGGCTTTGAAAAACTGCCATGACTTGTTAAAAAACCAATCCGAGCGGTTTTTGTTCTCTTTTTTATTGAAAGATTGAAAAAATTCGTCCGCCGTATATGGTGAGTTGGCGATGTGATAATCAAAACTCGGCAAAGTATAATTTCCAATGACACGCCTTGCCACCCATTTCCCGAAATTTCCTTCCGTTAAAAACGAGCCGATATTATCGTCCATTCGTTCACACGAAAAATGCACGAGCATCGGTCTGCCGATCTGTTTGAATTTGCCGATGCTAATCATCGCTCCGATCATCGAAAGCGTATATTTATCAGTTATTTCAATCATATCCGGCATTTCACTAAGCAGAATCTTCCTGATAATCGAATCTCCCGGCATATATTGCCAGGGCATAATTATTCGGTAGCGTTTGTCGAAAACGGGTGAATATTTTGCCGGAACATAATAAATTTTGGCGTAGTCATTAACGATTTGTATACTTTCAGTTTCACCCGGCACAATCAAACGTATCGGTCTTTTGTGCCTTCCGGCAGCATTTAAAAGAGCATTATAAGAAGTACTGATGCCGCCCGAATTCTTGTGATAGTAATTCGTAATGTGAACTGATTTTATCGGCTTGTTCGTCATTGATTCTTTAAATTAAACCAGAATAGACTATTTAATATAAATTTAACAAAAATCTAGATTAACGATTTAAGATGTGTTTCGCAAAGGGAAAAGTTATTTGAGAGAGTGCGGGTAGGGCTTATTCAAAGTATGTAAATTTTGGAGATTTTATCTATAATCTATCAGCTATCAGCTATCAGTTATTCCGAATGAGCGTTATTTCCCCTCCGAAATAACTGATAGATAATAGCTGATAACTGATAGATTTATTATCTCTTGAGCGAGAAAGTGCATTTGATTTTCGACTAAGCCCTGAAGAGTGCGGGTGAAATTAGAATTATCCTTTAGTCATTTTTTTGTGGATTTGTTGACCGATAAAAACCAGAATAATAAAGCCAAGTAGAATTCCCCAAGCACCAATCGTCGTATAGTAAGCCCAAGACCATTTGCCGCGTATTGTTCCTAAAACTGTTCCGACAATGAAGCCGAATAGCAGAAAACTGCCGATAGCATAATGAAATTTGAAATCTTTAAGAAATTGTATGATCTGTTTTGGAAGGAAGAGCGTAAATTCATAAATAAGCAGCGGAATCATCTTGAAATCATCGCGTAGAGATTTTGTTTCTTTACCCGCCCCGACAAGTAAAACGCCTTTTCGCATCATAAAAATATTGAATAAGGCGGAAAGAACAGAAAGCATAACGGAATAAACAAACGCCAATTCACGGGATTTATTTACCGATGGAGGAAAAACGTGAGCAAAATATTTCTCTTGCCAGTAGTGTGTGAAAAATTCGATTGTATGACTGAAGGCAGGTAATGAAACCGAAACTATCAATGTTGCCAGCCAAGCGGGTTTTGCTTTACGAAATGACTGAACCAACGCCCCGGAAATTCCTGATGTAAAGAATCTAAAACTAAACTCGACCATAACTGCAACCAACGTCACGATCCAAGATTCGCGGCTGGCTTTATAAACCGTAAAATAAAATGAAGCCCGCAGAATCGCCCCGAGAAGTGCGGATTTCCAGTTCCAACGCTTTAAAATCTGAATCGGATGCTTAACCAAACTCAGAAAAACATCCGCAATCGAAATTCGTCCATCCTGAATAAATTCCAAATTTTCGGCATTGGCAGCCGAGCGGTGTATTTCTTGAATTGATGTACTCATTTATTATTTCGGGGAAGAATTATTATTTTCGTTCGCCTTTCTCTGTTTAATACATTCTTTGTATGTTGCATAGACGGAATCAAAAACTGTATCCCAGGAACGTGACACGGCAAATTCACGGGATGCCTCTTTCATTTTCAACAATTTTTCGCGATTGTCCATTAACTCAACCGAATATTTAACAAATTCCTGCAAATTTTTGCAAATGAAACCGGTTTTGCCATGTTGGGTAATAAATTTTGGTCCGCCCTGATCGGTTACAAGCGACGGAACGCCTGAAGCATTTGCTTCCTGGATGACATTTCCGAATGCGTCTGTTTCCGAAGGAAATACGAAAATATCCATATTTGCGTAGGCTTCGGACAATTTTTCGCCTTCAATAAAACCCGTAAAAACTGCGGTTTTCATATTTTTTTCAAGCCATTGGCGTTCATTTCCATCGCCGACAATCAAAAATTCAAATTTTTTGGCGGTTTTTTTTAGTAGTTCTTTTTCAAGTTTTTCCAATATCCGCACATTTTTTTCGGCTCGCAGTCTTCCAACAAAACCGAATCGAAAAGTGCCGTCGCTAACTGTTCTGTTCTGCGGTGTAAATTTTTCCGTATCAACGCCGCGAATCATCAGATGTGCTTCGCGTTTCGTCCCCTTTCGCAGTTTGTCAAGAATTTCCTGATTTGGGGCAAGCAGTATTTTCGGCATTTTATAATAGAGAATCGCTCCATCCATAATTTTCCGTTCGGCAAAATCCGTCATTTTATCAACCGTTTTATCAGGAAGAAAACTAAACATTCTGGTTAAACGCCGGGCGGCAAATTCGTGTAGATTAGTATGCCACGAGCCGACCAGCGGCATTTTTAATTTCCAGGCTAAGTAAGCTCCCATAATGCTCACGTCATTTAAACCCGTGATATGAAAAACATCGGGCTGAAATTCCATAATTTTTTTTAGAATGCGATTCGTATGACGTTGGAAAAACGGATCATATTTTAATTTATCATCTAGTGGAAAAGCGACGGACGAGCGTTTTAATGAAAGATATTCAATTGTTTCGTCTTTTGAACTTGAAGTTTTATTCCCGGCGTGGATACACAAAAAAGGATAGCCGTTTTTTTTGGCGTATCCGATTAATTTTTGACTTGTCAATGCGACACCGTCAACTTCCAGAAACGAATCGGGAAAATAGGCAACGCGGGGAAACTTTTTCATAACGGTAAGTGGTAAACGGTAAGTGGTAAGTAGAAGATTTTCACTTGCCACTTACCACTTACCGTTTACCACTACAAAAAATCAACTTGCCGAACCTGCTGATGTAGGCGAATTTGGCAGACTTGT
Organism: Acidobacteriota bacterium; assembly: GCA_030859345.1. Taxonomy (GTDB): domain Bacteria; phylum Acidobacteriota; class Blastocatellia; order Pyrinomonadales; family Pyrinomonadaceae; genus Aridibacter. Next base: position 6,364 of record JALZKH010000100.1, read on the forward strand.
CGTAAATTCCTGCAGATCGGGTTTTTCAAGTTTAGTTTGTTCCAAATTTTTCGGAATCCGGTCTTTTTTTCTGCGTGTCATTGAAAAGAATGGACGCATTGTCGGGCTGCCCATAAATCCGAGTGTCCAAACCGCTGCTCTCAGCCACGCCGGACCGCCGCGTTCCCATCCGTGTTGTGAAAGCGGAACTACGCCTCTTCCGTCTTTGATGTCGAAATGGATACGGTCAAACCAACGACGGCGTTTTTCGGGGAATTCGGGATAATTGCTCAGAATTTCCGCAAATGATTGTAATTGCCGCCAGTGAAGTGGTTGTTTATGTTCGGGCATCAACACAATTTCACTTCGTTTGCCAACCCGTATTTCTTCGACAAATTCTTCAAAAGTATTTTTGTTTGTAATATTGATAACCGTATTCGGTTTGCATCCGTGCCGATCGCCTCCGGTAGCAAGAGGAAAATCTAATGCTTCGGCTAACTCAATAACGCCTTTATTTTCCGACCAGGAGCGAAAACCGTTGACTTCCAGAGCGTGTATCCATTTGCCGTATTCATTTAAAAATCTATTTAACAGAGTCTTATGCTGTTTTTTTCCGACAATCTCTATATCCCACAGCGGATGATTAAGAATTATCAGAACTTCACGCATCTCGTTCAGCATTTCAAATAATTCGTGCAGTCTAGCCTTGTTCGGTTCTTTATCTCCGCTGAATGAATAGGAAAGTAATGTTTGCGTTAATTCATCAGCACGGTCTTTTGGCAGATTGTGAACGCCGACGTGGAAAAAGCCGAATTCGTAAGGAACTGTCCACTCAAGAGAAATCGGGACTTTTTTGTTATCCGTTTTTTCCAGAAGCTGCCAGTTGGATTTGATGCTGTCGTGGTCTGTGATTGAAACGATTCCGTCCAATCCCGCATCATTCATTTGTTGTTGTTCTATTTTATAAACATCGTGTGAAGTAAGCGGAGGCTCCCAAAATGCCGTCGAAAAATCAGGTGTTTCGCCCTCACGTTTAACATAATTTTCCCTTTCTCTTTGCCAAAAATATGCAATAACGGGAAGTTGTTCCGCATAATGCGGAACAAAATCGAGCATTTCTTTGGAATTTTCAGTATGACAATGGAGAGAAACGCCGGTTTGGGCTTTTTTGCTCAAACTTTCTGGCTTGTGCAAAATGTGCAAATGCGTTCGTTTTAGATTCATTATGTTCTCCGTATAAAGTCCTTAATCAAACAAATAAAATTATCAAATCAGTTGCCTAAAGTAAATGTGTCAGATGAATGTTATTTATGAAATGTTGTTTTAATTTATTTGTTAGAGTAACGCAGGGATATTTAGTCTGTCAGATTGTAGCATAGCACGGTCTAAAAATAATCTTGAAAATCTTTTTATGATTAACTGCAAAATTTTGTTAGCATATTTATTGTCTTTAGTTTATAATATGAAAAATTTTGAACTCTCCCTGAAATTCTTCCCCGGTAATCAATACAGATAATCAAAAGCGAAAAAGTTTTGCCGCGAACTTATCGAGATAACTTATGAAATTATAAGCATATAAATCGTTTTATATTTGATAATAAATATCAAAAATTAGTTAAATAGCAAATAGTTCTTGTAATTTCTCAGGTTTTATTGTATAAATCATAGCGGATACAACATTTCTTGTTTTTTGATAAGGAGGACAAATGAAGCTAACCAGAAGTTTTTTAGCTGCCAACCTAGTTTTTTCCCTTGTTTTCATCGCTTTTCTAACTTTAGCAATTTCAAATGTTTCAGCCCAGGACGCAAAAATAGCTCTCCAACGCGGGTATCGCACAGGATATTCCGACGGCTATATGGCGGGATACCGCGATAAAATTGAAAACACTGCGAAAAGTTATGCAAGACATAATGAATACCGAACTGCCGACCGTGCATTTAGCGAGGATTACGGAAAGTTAACTGATTATAAGGACGGTTATCAGCAGGGCTTTGAGTTGGGATATGATTCTGGCTTTGATAAACAAAGTTTTGACGCAACCATTCCCCAAACCTTGAGGCAACGCGGTTTTCAGGATGTAAAAACACCCGTCGAAACGGCAATAACGACAGTTCAAACAACGGTAAAAACGACTATAAATACAACCCCTGAATCCAATTCGACCGGAACAAATCCGGGTCGGAATAGTGTCGCCGTAACGCAGCCCGTTCAAAATTCAACGGCAAATAATACGCCGACTTCTACGACAAATACGGTTGATGATTACAGCAATACTAACGATACGATAGATTATACGGCGGTTCCCGATGCTGATAATGTATCGGAGTCAACCAGCACATATATCAAGCCGAAACCAATTGCTAACAATACAGTTCCGAATATTTCAAGCCGCACCGAACCACAGCGTTCCAGTCCGAGCGGCAGCGACATAATTGTTATTCCGACGGATACTGAATTGATTATTGAATTGCTTGACGAAATTGATACGAAGCTTATGCGTGAAGGTGATACTTTTAAAGCCCGCGTTATTTCGCCGAATGAAATCAACGGTGCGATTATTGAAGGAAGAATTGCTAAAAATCGTCAGCCCGGAAGATTAAAACGTCGTGCCGAACTTCTTCTTTCGTTTGACAGAATAATACTTTCCAATAATCGCTGGAGTAATTTTAATGCGATTATTGTTGAAGTTCTACCCGTTAAAGGAGATAACGTAAAACGTGTAGATCAGGAAGGAACTGTCGAAGGGACACGCCCATATAAAAAAGACGGCATAACCGTCGGTGCGGCAACCGGTTCTGGATTAATTATCGGAGCAATTGCCGGCGGACCTGTCGGAGCAGCGGTCGGTGCGGGAGTCGGAGCGGCATTCGGTGTCGGAGCGGTGGTTGTTGAAAGAGGTGAATACATACAACTTCAGGATCAACAGCAGATGCGTATCAAAACGGCTTACGAAACTCAGATAAGATAATTTTTGTTACCATTTTGGATGCAATAATTAAACGTCCGCTTATTGCGTCCGTATAAATCCACAGATTTGTGCAGTGCCTTTTATCTCCTTTATGGCTTTTTACACAAATCTGTGGACTTTTTTATATATATAAAATAAAAGAAGCGAGTGCTATTTGCTCTCGCTTCTTTTATTTTTAAATTTAAATTTTGTATATTTTATATGATGAAAAACGGAAAAAATATAATTGCATTACTGACGGATTTCGGGATAAAAGATTATTTTATCGGAGCAATGAAAGGCGTGATTTTGTCTATCATTAAAAATGCCGAAATAGTTGATATTACGCACGAAATCCCGCCGCAGAATATTCGCTCGGCAAGTTTTGTTCTCAGTGCTTGTTACAAAAATTTCCCTGAAAAAACTATTTTTACGACAGTTGTTGATCCCGGAGTAGGCTCAAATAGACGTGCGATTTTGGTTGAAACTGAAAATTATTATTTCATCGCTCCTGATAATGGTTTATTGAACTTTATATTTGATAATGAAAAAGATTTTCGCGTTTTTGAATTAACCGTTGATAAATTTTTTAATAAACCCGTCAGCAAAACCTTTCACGGACGCGATATTTTCTCGCCCGCTGCCGCTCATCTTTCAAACGGCGTGAAGCCGGAAGAATTCGGTGCTGAGATAAAGGATTTTATTTTTCATAAAACAGAAAGCCCCAAACGGCTTGACGAAAACACAATCGAAGCGGAAATTATTCACGCTGATCATTTTGGAAATCTAATCACGAATTTGAAAAAAGGAGATTTGCCCGAAAAATTTACACTTGAAATTAACGGTAAAAAAATCGAAAAATTACAGAGCTTTTTTGCTGAAGCGAAAGCGGGCGAATTATTTATGATCTTCGGTAGTGCTGATTTTCTGGAAATTGCCGCAAATCAAAATTCGGCGAAAAGAATACTTAAAGCTAAGGTCGGACAGAAGATTGCTGTAAACGGGTAAAATCACTTTTACATAACAAAAACGATGCTTTCGCTTGTTTCTTATAAGTGTCTTTGGTATCTTTATTTAAAAGCAAAATTTATTACAAAAAGGATAAAATAATGAGTACTGGAAACGAATCAACTGCAAAAAGCACAGCCGCAGCGGGCGGTTTACGCGGCGTTGTAGCCGCTCAATCATCAATGAGTTCGGTCAACGGCGAAGAGGGAATTTTAATTTATCAAGGCTATGATGTTCACGATCTGGCGGAACATTCAACATTTGAAGAAACAGTTTATTTACTGTGGAATGGCAGATTACCGAATCAGAACGAACTCGATATGTTAAAAACCGAACTTCGTGCTAATTACGAAATCCCTTCGGAATTGATTGTGTTTATGAAACATTTTCCGCACGATGCCGCACCGATGGATGTGTTGAGAACGTGCGTTTCGACACTTTCTTTTTATGACAAAGAGGGAACAAAAACCGATCTTGAAAGTGCAAAACAAGCGGCTGTAAAATTAACGGCACAATTTCCGACAATTGTCGCCGCGTGGGAAAGAATCCGCAATGACAAAGAACCTGTTCATCCTGATACGAGTATGGACATCGCCGAAAATTTCCTTTATATGATGCGTGGCGAAAAATGCGAGCCGAGCGAAGCACAAATGCTGGATGTTTGTTTGATTCTGCACGCCGATCACGGTTTGAATGCTTCGACATTTACAACCCGCGTAATTTCGGGAACGCTTGCCGATATGTATGGTGCAGTAACAGGCGGAATCGCCGCACTTGCGGGACCTTTGCACGGCGGAGCAAATACGGCGGTAATGAAATCTCTGCTTGAAATTGACAGCGTTGATAAAGTCGAATCCTGGCTGGACAAAAAACTCGAAAACAAAGAAAAAGTTATGGGAATCGGACACGCCGTTTACAAAACCGAAGACCCGCGTGCGACCTGGTTACGCAAATTTTCCGAACAAATGGGCGGTGTAACGGGCGAAACTAAATGGTTTGAGATGTCGAAAAAACTGGAAGGTTTAATGAAAGAGAGAAAAGGAATGAATCCGAACGTAGATTTCTACTCGGCTTCGACCTATTATATGATGGGAATTCCGATGGATTTATACACACCGATCTTCGCCATCAGTCGAATCTCAGGTTGGGCGGGACATATTTTAGAGCAATATGCCAACAATAAACTAATCCGTCCGCGTGCGGAATACATCGGCAATCGTGATATGAAATATGATCCGATTGGCGAGAGATAAAAAGTAAGAAGTTAAAAATTAAAATAAAAGAGGCAAAAGGAAATTTAATTTCGCTTTTGCCTCTTTTATTTACAGGTTCAAGTATGTAGTTTATAATGTATTCTATTATGAAGGATATAATTCCAATTACTGATCTACAAAGGCAAGCCGGAAAGATTATCAAAAGTTTGTCGGAAAAAGAAGAACCTGTTGTTATTACACAGCGAGGACGTGCTTCGGCGGTGATAATTTCAACAGAGAGATATAGCGAAATAGAAGAAGATTTGAAGCGTCTTGATGAACTTGAGTTAATAGAGATGGTTGAAAAATCACGTCAACAGATTGCTGAAGGTAAAACTTTAAGTCAAGATAAAGTAAAAAAACGTCTGAATTTCCCGACTGAAAAATGATTCACATTGAATGGACAGACCTAGCTTTTAACGAATTGGAATCTTTATCGCAGGAAATTGCTTTTAAAATTATTCGCCAAACTGATTTACTAAAAACTTTCCCCGAAATGGGAGTTTTGTTAGAAACCGAAAACTCAAAAATTATTGAACTCAGGCAAATAATCCTCAAACGCAAATGGCGAGTCATTTATGATTTTAATGATTACGAAAAAATCATTTATATATTAGCAGTTCAAAACTGCCGTCAACAAATTCCTTCTATGCGAGATTTGCATAGGCGAAAACGAAAGATTGATCAGATAAAATAAACAAGGTGTTGGAAAGCTATCAAAAATCCAACACCTCTGATTTTTCCGTGGAATTTTTTGTATCTATGAATTGCTTTTGGAGGAGCTAAATCTTAATACATTCACGGAAAAGTTATGATTATGATTATTTTATGACGAAATTAGTTGTTAGCTATTTCAAATGCTTTTGAAACAAACGCTTTAGAAATAGTGTATAATTACAAATTAAATCCCAAAAATTTTACAGAGGAGAGTTAGGCAAAATGAAACAGATGTTTTATGTTTTATCATTCGTATTTATTGTAATTATTATCGGCAATACAGTTATTGTCGCACAAAAAGAAGATTCATCTAAAAATATAAAAATGACACCACCTATTGCAAAAAAAGTTCCGAAGATTACAAAAATTCACGGTTACGAAGTAATTGATAATTACTCTTGGATGCGTGATCGGAGCGAGAAGAAAAAGAATCCGCAAATTCAGGAATATCTGGATGCGGAAAATAAATATACGGAAGCCGTGATGAAGCCTTATAAGGATTTAACCAATGAACTTTATGAGGAAATCGTCGGACGCATCAAGCAGACGGATTTGAGTGTGCCTTATAAATACGGCGATTTTTGGTATTACTCGAAAACTTTTGAAGGCAAGCAGTATCCGGTTTATATGCGTAGCAAAACTTTTGATAAAAAAGATTCGGAGGTTCTGCTTGACCAAAATGAGATGGCAAAAGGACACGAATTTTATTCAATCAGAAGTTTGAGCGTCAGTGATGACGGTAATTTGCTTGCCTATCTGGTTGATGATACGGGTTATCGTCAATACACTTTGCAGATAAAAGATTTACGCACGGGCAAAACTCTGCCGAATAAAATTGAGCGTGTTACAACTGTTAATTGGGCAAATGATAATAAAACACTTTTTATAACGACGGAAGATCAGGAAGACAAACGCTCCGATAAATTCTGGCGGCACGATATTCTGGCAGATAAGAATGAACTTCTCTATGAAGAAAAAGATGTTTTATTCAATATTTATGCAGCACGTTCACGCGATAAGAAAATAATTTTTCTCGATTCAACCGCCGCGACAATGGATGAATACCGTTACATTCCGGCGGATAAACCGATGTCGGATTTGAAAATGATTCTGCCGCGTGAAAAAGACCACGAATATAATGTTGACCATTTCGGCGATGAATTTTATATTACGACCAACAAAAATGCGGAAAATTATCGCGTTGTCAGAGCTCCGGTTTCCAATCCTTCGGAAAAAAACTGGAAGGAATTTATTCCGCACAATCCAAAAATTAAAATCGAAGGAATAGACTTTTTTAAAGGACACGCGGTGGTTTCCGAATTGGAAAATGCACTCGAATATCTGCGTATAATTGATTTGGAAAGCAAAAAATCAACCCGTGTCGAAACACCCGAAAGCGTTTATACATTATCAATGGATGGTGGAAATGTAGAATTTGACACGAGCAAAATCCGTTACGCATATGCTTCAATGATTACGCCGCCCTCAACCGTTGAATACGATTTGAAAACCGGCAAAACAAAACTTCTTAAACAAGAAGAAGTCTTGGGCGGTTACGACAAAACAAAATATGAAACGACGAGAGTTTGGGCGGAAGCCCGCGACGGTATGAAAATTCCCGTTTCGATAATGATGAAAAAGGGAACAAAACTCGACGGCAAAGCACCGATGTTGCTTTACGCTTACGGTTCTTACGGCTATTCGATGACTCCGGCATTTTCAACCGCACGTCTCAGTCTGGTTGATCGCGGAATGATCTACGCCATCGCACATATTCGCGGCGGTTCGGAATTGGGTGAAAGATGGCGGCAAGACGGGCGTATGTTCAAAAAACTAAATACGTTCTATGATTTTATTGATGCGGCGAAATGGCTGCAGGAAAATAAATATACATCACCGGATCGTACCGTAATTCAAGGCGGAAGTGCGGGCGGGCTGTTGATGGGCGGAGTCGTAAATATGTCGCCGGAAACTTTTAAAGCGGCAATCGTGCAAGTTCCATTCGTTGATGTTTTAAACACGATGCTTGACGATACACTTCCTTTAACTACGCAGGAATGGATCGAATGGGGAAATCCGAACGAAAAAGAGGCGTATGATTATATGCGGAAATATTCGCCGTATGACAATATCAAGGCTCAGGATTATCCAAATATGTTGGTTGAAATTTCGCTTTGGGATAGTCAAGTTCCATATTGGGAAGGTGCAAAATTTGCGGCGAAGGTTCGGGGTATGATGACGAATGATGCGGAAATTCTGCTCAAAACAAATATGGGCGGCGGACACGGCGGTTCTTCAGGAAGGTATGACCGTTATAAAGAGATCGCATTTGATTATGCGTATGCTTTGAGCCAGGTCGGGATTAACCAATAAATTCAGATTTAAAATTCTAAAATCTAGATGGGCGGGAAATGAATTTCCCGCCCAAACTTTTAGTATTGGTTTATTTAGAGCATTCCTAAGTTTTTCATCAGAAAGCCGTAAATATCAGCTTGTTCTTCGATGATTTTTGCTGTCGGTTTACCTGCTCCGTGTCCTGCTTTTGTTTCAATACGGATTAAAACCGGAGCGTTTCCGGTTTGCATTTCCTGTAAAGTTGCCGCGTATTTGAAACTGTGGGCGGGAACTACGCGGTCGTCGTGGTCGGCAGTTGTAACCATTACAGCCGGATATTTCGCACCTTTTTTGATATTGTGTAGAGGCGAATAAGCATATAAGGCTTTAAATTCTTCCGGGTTATCTGACGAACCGTAATCAGATGTCCACGCCCGTCCGATGGTGAATTTTTGGAAGCGTAGCATATCCATTACGCCAACTGCGGGAAGTGCCGCACCGAAAAGATCGGGACGTTGGTTTAAAACCGCACCGACAAGCAAGCCGCCGTTTGAACCGCCTTGAATGGCGAGTTTTGAAGGCTGCGTGTATTTTTCTTTGATAAGATATTCAGCCGCCGAGATAAAATCATCAAAAACATTTTGTTTCTGTAATTTCGTTCCTGATTCGTGCCATTTTTCACCATATTCGCCGCCGCCTCTAAGATTTGCAACAGCATAGATTCCGCCCATTTCCATCCACGCCAGACGCGAAACGCTGAATCCGGGTGTCATCGAAATATTAAATCCGCCATAGCCGTAAAGCAGAGTCGGATTGTTGCCGTTCATTTTCAGACCTTTTTTGTGGACGATAAACATAGGAATTTTCGTTCCGTCTGTGCTTGGATAAAAAACCTGTTTGACCGTGTAATCATCGGGGTTGAATTTGACATCGGATTTGCGGAAAATTTCAGATTTTCCTGTTTCCAGATTGTAACGATAGATTGTCGGTGGAGCGTTATAACTTGAGAAAGTGTAGAAAACTTCCTTATCATACCGCTCGCCGTTAAATCCGCTTGCCGTCCCGATGCCCGGAAGATCGACATTACGGATGAATTTTCCATTTAAGTCGTAAATTTTAACTTGTGTGTAAGCATCTTTTAAATATGAGAGAATGAATTGATTATTGACAAAATCAACTCCGCCTAAAGTTTCTTTGGCTTCAGGAACAACAACTTTCCAAGTCGGATTTTCATCTGCGACATTTATCGAAACGATTTTTGAAAGCGGAGCATCTTTGTCTGTTCTGAAATAGAAAGTTGAGCCGTCGTTTCCGATCGGAGAATAATCGGCTTCAAATTTATCTACAAGCGGAAGAACCGCCGAGTATTTTTTCGACAAATCTTTGTAATAGATCATATTTTTCGGCGAAGTTCCTTTTGAAACGGAAATCATCAACCATCTGCCGTCTTCGGAAACGCCGCCGCCGACTCCCATTTCTTTATCGTCCGGGCGTTGATAAACAATCGGGTCTTCCGACTGCGGTGTGCCGAGTTTGTGGTAATAAAGTTTTTGGTTGTAATTGATTCTAGTCAATTTTGCTGAATCATCGGTGCGTGGGAAACGCGAATAAAAAATCCCTTCACCATCTTTTGTCCAGGACATTCCGCTGAATTTTATGTCTTTTAAAACATCCGGCAATTGCTTGCCCGTTTCGATGTCCATAAAGCGAAATTCCTGCCAATCAGAACCGGCAACGGCAATTCCATATGCGAGAGTTTTGCCGTCTTCGGAAACTTCGATGTCGGTTAGAGCAACCGTTCCGTCTGCGGATAATTTGTTAGGGTCAAGCAGAACTCGACCTTCATCATTTACCGAATCGGCAACATATAAAACAGATTGATTTTGCAAACCATTGTTTTTGAAATAAAAGTACTTTCCGCCTTCTTCAAAGGGTGCGGAATATTTTTCATAATCCCAAAGTTCCGTCAGACGCTTTTTGATCTTCTCGCGTTCGGGAATTGTATTTAAATAACCGAAAGTAACTTTATTTTGAGCCTCAACCCATTTTTTTGTTTCTTCCGAATTATCATCTTCAAGCCAACGGTAGGGATCGGAAACTTTCGTTCCGTGATAATCGTCTATTTGATCAATCTTTTTAGTTTTTGGATAATCCAGTTTGGTTTGAGCAAAGACAGTTATTGCAAAAAATGCACACATTAAAAACGCCGTAAATAATTTAGAAATCATCTCGAATTTTGTCCTCTTTTTTATTGGTTTTATTATAGTATGTTGATTTTACTACGAAATTGGTTGAATAGGAAAATAAAAAAGACGACTCATTTAAGCCGTCTTTAAATAACAGGGTTAATTTATGCAGATCAGAAAATAGGCAGATGTTCATCTGAATTTAGTGTTTCATCTTGAGTTGATGTTTCCTCATCTTTATAAACAGGTAGCCAAGATGTTTTTTGATAAAGCATTTCTTCCAGCTGTTCGGGCGGAAGCGGCTTTGAAAAAAGATAACCTTGACCGAAATCGCAACCTAAGTTATTTAGAAGTGCTAATTGGCTTTCGGTTTCTATTCCTTCGGCAATAACTTTTTTCTTTAAGTTTTTGGTCAATGAAATAATCGTCTGTAAAATCTGTGAGTTTTCTCCGTTTTCTCCGGTGTTCATAACGAAAGAACGGTCAATTTTCAACGTGTCGAATGGTAATTCGTGAAGATAACTAAGTGAAGAATAACCCGTTCCGAAATCGTCTATGCTTATTTGAACGCCTAGTTTTTTTAATTTATTTAGAATTTCAATCGTATGTTCAGCGTTTTCCATCGCCGTGCTTTCAGTAATTTCAAGTTTCAAACAAGTTGCCGGCAAACCTGAAAGTTTTAGTGCAGTTTTTACATCCTGAACAAGTCTTATGTCGTCGAGATGTTTTCCTGAAATATTTACACTGACAATCAAGTCTCTGTATTCCGGCATAATTTTCTGCCAGCTTACAAGTTGGAGACAGGTTTCCTTCAAAATCCAAACCGTCAAAGGAATAATTAAACCGGAATCTTCGCTGACGGGAATAAATTTTGCCGGCGAAATAAAACCCATATCGTGGTGATGCCAACGTAAAAGTGCCTCAAAACCGATTAGTTCACCATCTTTTAATGAAACCAGCGGCTGATAGTGCATTGTCAGTTCTTCGCGTTCTAAGGCATAACGCAATTCGGTTTCCAATTTAATTCGTTCAAGATAGAATGAACGGGTTTCCTTGTCAAAAACTTCGATGCCTACATTCTTCGCTTTCGCGTGGTGCATTGCTATATCCGCATCCCGCAAAACGTCTTCCGGTCTTAGATGTTCTGAATCAAACGGGGCAATACCGATGTGTAGGTCGGAAAAAATTTTGTTTTCCGCAACTACATAAGGTTGGGTTAGTTTATGATAAATATTTTGTGCAGTTTTTTTCGCATCCTCAATCGAATCCAGCTCATTAAGAATAATGGCAAATTCATCTCCGCCGAGTCTGGCAATCGTATCTTCATCTCTGATCAAACGTCTGAGCCGAAGTGCAACAATTTTTAAAACCTCATCGCCGACCGTGTGATCAAGACTGTCGTTGATGTTTTTGAAACGGCTTAAATCCAAAAATAAAACGAAATATCTGTGAGAAATATCAATTCCCAATTCAACCAGCAAGTTGAGCCTTTCAATCAGATAAGTACGATTCGGCAGTGCGGTTAAATTATCGTAGAACGCCGCAAATTCCAAATCTACTTTACTTTCACGCAAATCCTGACTGATTTGCTCTTCTCTCTCCAGTAGTATTTCAAGTTCCAATGCGTATTCTTCAGCATCACGGGCTTTTTCTCTGGCAATTAGTGCTTTTTCGCGTTCGGCTGATTCCGCTTTTTTAATAGACTTATTTATATTTCCAATCATTTGCCGATAAGTAATCGTGCAGAAATAGTTTAGACTATCAAGCGAGATGGGTAAAATAAAAGTAATCGAACTAACGAAAAAACAATGCGAAGCCTTGGAAAACGGTTATCGCCATGGCACGACACATAGTTT
>JALZKH010000138.1 GCA_030859345.1 Acidobacteriota bacterium
AGGGCGACAGTTCTTTGTTCTTAGAAAATTCGTGGTAGTCGGTGCTTTGACCGACTAATTTTCGGGCGAATGCCCCGTCAGCTTGCTGCGGGGTAGTCCGAAAATAACGAATTTTAATTTACTAAAAAAAATAAGGAAGAAAAAGACGAAGTTCTGAATAGAATTTCGTCTTTATTATATCTAAAAAAGAGGAATTATAATGAATAATACAAAGTTAATAATAAACATTGTAGTTTTAACACTTTTATTTTCAGTTAGCATTTTTGCACAGCAGACGGGAACTATCAGCGGACAGGTTTCCGATAGTTTTGGTGATGCGTTAGTAGGTGCAACAGTTCTTGCGGTAGATGAAAATGAAAATGAAAAAAGCACAATCTCAAACAGTCGTGGTGAATATACGATCAACGGACTCGTTCCGGGAAAATATAAAGTCCGTGCCACGGCGGAAAATTTTTCGCTCTATGAAGCAACCGACATCATAATCTCTCCGGGAGAGAATGAGAAAATTTCGATAGCAATGGTTGTCGAAGCAGTTTCAGCTAACGTAGAAGTTTTGGATGAGGGAAATGTCAATACTGATGCTCAGAACAATGCCAGTTCATTGGTATTAAAAGGAGCAGACTTAGACGCTCTACCGGATGATCCCGATGATCTCGAACAGGCTTTGCAGGCTTTGGCAGGCGGAGCGGCGGGACCGAACGGCGGACAGATTTATATAGACGGATTTACGGGCGGAAATATCCCGCCGAAAGATGCAATTCGTGAAATCCGCGTCAATCAAAATCCGTTTTCGGCAGAATACGACCGTTTGGGTTTTGGCAGAATCGAAATTTTAACCAAACCCGGTTCGGACAAATGGCGTGGGCAGGCATTTTTCAATTTCGGCGACAGTGCCTTGAACGCACGCAATCCTTTCTCGCTCAATAAGGCGGACAGCCAGAGAATATTTTACGGTGCAAACGTCAGCGGTCCGATTGTAAAAAATAAATCATCGTTCTTTTTAGCTTTCGATAGACGACAAATTGATGATGGAACATCCGTTACTGCGACGATTGTTGATTCAAATTTCAACATCGTTCCGTTTCAACAGGAATTTATCATTCCAAACCGCAGATTATCAATCAATCCGCGTTTTGATTATCAGATAAATTCAACGAATACTTTGGTTGGACGGTATGAATTTGAACGAAGCACCCGGGATAATTTCGGTGTTGGCGGTTTTTCTTTGCCTTCGCGGGCGACTTCGATTGAAAGTACGCAACACACATTTCAATTGACGGAAACAGCGATTCTAAATGATAAAACCGTCAACGAAACTCGCTTTCAATATCAATTTGATAACCGCGAAACAACCGGAGACAACACAATTCCGGCAATAAATGTTCTGGATTCTTTTTACGGCGGCGGTTCTTCGGTCGGTTTTAATTATAACCGTCAAAGCAACTGGGAAATACAGAATTATACGACAACGGCTTTGGGTAAAGACTCAAGCCACGCCGTAAAATTCGGTGCCAGAATTCGAGGAGTCAGATTGGAAGATCGTTCGGAATCAAATTACGGCGGAACTTATACTTTTACGGGTTTTACAAATCCGGGCGATCCGTTTGATTTAAATAACGACGGAAGAGTTTCTTCAATTGAGCAGTATCGTGCAAAACTTCTCGGTGCAACAGATGTACGCTACAATCCGAGCCAGTTTTCGATCACGGCGGGAGAACCGCTTGCCGATATTTCGCAGTATGATGTCGGTTTATTTGCCACTGATGATTGGCGTGTCAATCCGGGTTTGACTTTGAGTTTCGGGCTTCGTTATGAGAATCAGTCAAATATAAATGATAATTTTAATATCGCACCGCGTTTCAGTTTTGCATATTCGCCGGGAGCGGGCGGAGCGAAATCACCGAAAACGGTTTTCCGCGGCGGTTTCGGTATTTTCTATGACCGTTTCGGCGAAAATTATTCTTTGCAGGCTCAGCGTCTTAACGGATTCAGCCAACAGCAATATATTATTACGGCAAATCCGACGATTTTAGGACAGTCCGTATTTTCATTAAACGGTGTAACAAATGTGCCGACTGCCGCTCAACTTGCAAATATCGCACCTTTAACAAGCACGCCGAGAATCATTGCCGATGACCTGCAATCGCCATATACGATACAAGGTGCATTTAGTGTTGAAAGACAACTTCCCGGACGCTCTAATGTTTCTTTATATTACGTTTTATCGCGGAATCTGCATTTGATTCGTTCAAGAAATATAAACGCACCGGTTTGTCCGACGGGAACTGCTTGCCCGATAAATGATCCGGCGGCATTACAATTACTGCGTCCCGATCCGACACAGGGAAATTTATATCAATATGAATCAAGTGGAGTTTTGGATCAGCAGCAATTAATCGTCAGTTTCAGAACTTTCTTTAGTCAGGGATTAACTCTGTTTAGTAATTATCGCCTTAGCTATGCGAACGGCACGGATGGCGGATTTCCGCAATATAGTTACAATTTGGATGATGAATACAGCGATTCGAGCCTTGACCAAAGACATTTCTTTTTCTTAGGCGGTTCGGTCAGCGTTCCTTATGGAGTTAGTTTAAGACCGTTTATTATCGGCGGTTCGGGAAGACCTTTTAATGTCATCGCCGGACGGGATTTAAACGGTGATTCGATTTTTAATGACCGTCCGACATTTGCCCAACTCAGCAATCGTTGCGGTGAACTCGGTCTGACTGATTCATTCTGCGATGTTTCGGGTTTTGACCCGAATGCTATTGTTACAAGAAATTTCGGTCGCGGACCTTCGTTTTTTACCGTTAATCTAAGTGTTAATAAAAACTTTGGGTTCGGTAAAGCCCCAACTCGTCCAGGAAATCAATCTGCCGACAGCGGCGGACGCGGAGGTTTTGGCGGTGGAAGACGTGGCGGTGGTGGCGGACGCGGTGGCGGAGGATTCTTCGGCGGTAATGAGCGAAAACCGTATAATTTATCAGTCGGTGTGAGATTCAGCAATTTGCTTAATACAAACAATATGAATTCACCCATCGGAAACTTGAACTCACCTCGTTTCGGGCAATCTACCGATACCGCCGGAGGTTTCGGTCGCGGCGGCGGCGGTTCGGGCAGTCGTAGTATCGAGTTTAATACCAGATTTTCCTGGTAATTAATTTTGAGGTGAAAGTAAATAATTTGCTTTCACCCTTTTTTCTTTGAAACAGTTTGCGGAATTTTTGCGTCTAATATCAAAACCAATTTATTTTGGTAATAAATAGTTAAAAGGAAATTTATGAAAAAATATTTAATAGTTTTATTTATAGCCGTATTTTCACTAAGTATTTTGGCTCAAAAAAAGGAACAGGAAAAAAAACCGACACAAACGGGACAAGCTGATGCCGAGCGTTTAGCCAAAGAAACATTTTCAGCACACGGCGGCGAAAAGTTAAAGAAATTAAACACTTTATCCATCTTGGGAAGTGTAGATGTAACAGCTTCATCCTTTACTCTTCCGGCAACTTTTGCAACGATTTTTTCGGGAGATAAGTATCGTTTGGAGATCAACAGTCAAATGGTCAATTTCAAACAGGTTTTTGATGGAGAACAGACATTCACTTCGCCGCAGAGAGGTTTTAATTTACCGCCGGTAAACCGTCTAGGCTTGCCGCTTTTACAACATTTGGGCGACGAAGGTTTCGTCGTTTCGGCTTTACTCGACAAAAAAACAGACGGTTTTAGAATCACTTCGCCCGAAGGATATTATTCGGATTTTTATATTAATAAAAAGACAAATCAGATCAAAAAATACGAGGCAAAGTATATGGTTGAAGGCAGGGAAGTTTCAACTTTGGTTGAGATTGATAAATTTGAAGACAAAGACGGCGTGATAATTCCTTCAAAATATGCCCAGCGATTCGAGTTTGGACAAATGACAGTTTATGCTCAGTTCAAAGCAAAGGAAATAAAAGTAAACGAGGAAGTTGCTGATAAAGTATTTGTTTTGGAATAAAAAATATAAACATTCCTACATAGTAAAAAGAGTAAAGAATGGAAGTTCTTTACTCTTTTCAATTTTTTATAAAACAAATTTAGACCTTTAAAATTTCTTCTTCTTTTTTCTTGGAAAGTTCGTCAATTTGTTTTGTATGCTCATCCGTTAATTTCTGAATTTCGTCCAAACCGCTTCTTTCATTATCTTCGGAAATCTCTTTTTCATTCAGCATTTTCTTTAATTCATTATTTGAAGTCTGACGAATATTGCGGATGGCGATCTTATGTTCTTCGGCAATTTCATTGACCTGTTTTGCCAATTGCTGGCGGCGTTCTTCATTCAGAGGCGGAATCGGCAAGCGAATCATTTTGCCGTCATTGGAAGGATTTATGCCGAGATTTGCCGAATTTATTGCCTTTTCGATCTCGCCGATCTGTGTTGCGTCCCACGGCTGAATCGCTAAAAGCTGCGGTTCGGGAACGCTGACCGAAGCCATCTGATTAAGCGGAGTCGGTGTGCCGTAATAATCAACAACGATATTATCAAGTAAAGTGATATTTGCACGCCCTGTTCGGACGCTGCCGAGTTTTCGCTTTAAATCCTCTATCGTGGATTGCATCTTTGGTTTTGTTTCTTTGATTACTTCATCTATTTCCATAATTTTTATCCTTTTTCTTCTAAAAGTAATTTTAATCTTTCGAGTTCGGCTTTTAATCTATCATTTTCCGCAGAGATTTCTTCCGTTGATTTTAGATATTCTTCCTTTTTAGGATTATATAGTCGCAAGGTTTTGTCCGTAACAACTAAATCCAAACCGAGAATTTTGCTTCTAATATGATTATTTTCAATCGGAACACGTTCCAAAATTCCCGTTTCATTCAGATGAAATACCGTAAATTCAGGCATCTTCTTAGGAAACAGCGGATTAAAAATGTAATATTCTTTAACCCCGAACATTTCATAAAGTTCGCGTTTTTCGATGCGGTCTTTTTTCCAAGTTCCTTTTGATGCAATTTCAATAATTACGGACGGGAAAACATCATTTTCCTCCCAAGTTTTGTAACTTGTCCGCATTCCTTTTGGAATTCCGAAACAAACAAGAACATCGGGCGAGATTACTTCCGTCGGATCACCTTCAACATAATAAAACATTATATTTCCTGAAACATAGACATCTTCTCGTTCAGCAAAGAAAATCTCTAAAGACGTTCTCAAATATATTAATAAATTCGCGTGTATGTCGGTTTCTGCCATCGGTTCACCGTCGGATTCGGGATAATAAATTTCTCCATCAAATCCTTGAAAGCGTTTTGGAATCTCGGTCTTGGTTAAAATATTCATTGCAATAAGATTTTATCGCAAATAATGAGAAAATAAAAATTACGCGGCGGTTTGAGATTTTCCATTGGCGGTTACGAGCGTTCCGATGGTTAAATCTCCGCAGACAGCTTTGATTATATTGCCGGAAGTTTTCATATTAAAAACCATGATCGGCAGATTATTTTCCATACAGAGTGAAATCGCCGATGAATCCATAACTTTAAGGCGTTTGTCTAAAACTTCCTGAAAAGAAATTTTGTCGAAGCGAACGGCATTCGGATCAATTTCAGGATCAGCTGTGTAAATCCCGTCAACTTTTGTTGCTTTCATAATAACTTCGGCACGAATTTCCAAGGCACGAAGTGCGGCGGCTGAATCAGTTGTAAAATATGGATTTCCCGTTCCGGCGGCAAAAATTACGACACGACCTTTTTCCAGATGTCTGACGGCACGGCGACGTATGAAGGGTTCTGCAAGTTGCGGGATATCTATGGCGGAAGAAACCCTCGTAAAAACATTTAACTTTTCAAGTGCATCCTGCAAAACGACTGCATTCATAACCGTTGCGAGCATTCCGATATAATCAGCCGCCGCCCGATCCATATTTCCCGCAGATTTTGAAACCCCGCGAAAAATATTTCCACCGCCGACAACTATCGCAATTTCAACACCCAATTCGTAAGCAGCTTTAATTTCTTTAGCAACCGATTCGGCAACAAGCGTGTCAATTCCGTAATTCTGTCCGCCCATCAAGGCTTCACCGGAAAGTTTTAATAAAATTCGTTTGAATGCAGGTTTCATACTTTAGTGGTAAGTGGTAAGTAGAAAGTGGTAAGTGGCAGTTTCTTCTTAACTTACCACTTTCCGTTTACCACTATTTGACTGTCATTGAAGCGACTTCAGCTGCGAAATCGTCTTGTTTCTTTTCGATTCCTTCACCAAGTTTATAGCGTGTAAAACGGCGGATCGAGATGTTTTCTTTGATCGCGGCGATTTTTTCCGTTACGAGTTCACCGATTGTTTTGCTTGGGTCTTTAACGAAAGGCTGTTCAGTCAAAACTGTTTCTTCATAGAATTTATTAAGCCGACCTTCGATAATCTTGTTTAAAACATCTTCCGGTTTCTTTGAATTGCTTTCGTCATTTTTCAGTTGTTCCATCAAAATTTCGCGTTCTTTATTAACCGCATCTTCGGGAACTTCCTCGCGTCGGACATATTGCGGATCAACTGCGGCGATGTGCATTGCGACATCTTTGACGAGTTGTTGAAATTTTTCTCCGCGTGCGACGAAATCGCTTTCGCAGTTGATCTCGACCAAAACTCCGACCTTTCCGCCCATATGTATATAAGAACCAACCGCACCTTCCGCTGCCACACGACCTGCTTTTTTACTTGCTGTCGCCATTCCTTTTTTGCGAAGGACTTCGACTGCTTGTTCGATGTTTCCGTCTGTTTCGACTAATGCCGCTTTACAATCTACCATCCCCGCACCCGTTTTTTCGCGGAGGTTTTTAATCATACTTCCTGTAATATCTGCCATAACTTGCTCCAAATTTATTTTATTATAAATACTTTTATATTTTTAAGTTATTAGGTTTTTATGTTTTTAGGATAGAAAATCATAATATGAAATTTGTTATAAATTTTCTTTTAACCTACAAAACCTAAAGACTTAATAACTTTAAAACCTAAACCTATAAAAAAGCGTAGCTCGTAAATCAACAAGTGTCGAGAGCTACGCTTTATCCTGTAAACATCTATTTAATTAACTTGCTGATGCTTCTGTTTTTTCTGCGTCATCTTTGGATTTTTCTTCCGTTTTATCTTCAGCTTTTTCTTCTTTTTTATCCGAAGTTTCAGCTTTTTCAACTTCTTTTTTAGAATCATCCGAATTTAACGCTTCTTTTGTTTCTTCGGAAACTTTTTTCTCTGTAACATCTTCCGTTTCAATTGCTTCAATCGCTTCTCTGACATCTTCGGAAGCGGCAGTTTCAACATCGGATTTAACTTCCTGCACTAAATTCTCCGCCCCCGCAACTTCGGGAACACTTGCTCCTTCAGTAGTTGGTTCTAGTGAAACCGGATGAGTTTCTTTCACCGTTGCAACCGATTTATCAGCAATATTGATTGTCGGTTCTTTGATCTCTTCAGCCGTTTCTGTTTGTTCAGTCGCAGTCTGCGAATCATCGCCTTCCGCCATTTCGGTTATGCCTTCGTTGGCAACATTTTGTCCTTCCAAAATTGCATCGGCAACTCTCGAAGTGAAAAGTCTGATTGCCCGCAGTGCATCGTCATTACCCGGAATTACATAATCAATTCCATCAGGCGAACAATTTGTATCAACAACTGCAACGACAGGAATATCAAGACGATTTGCTTCTTTTACGGCAATATCTTCTTTGCGAACATCAATAATAAAGATTAGATCGGGAAGTCCGTTCATATCCTTGATTCCCGCTAAGTTTTTCATCAATTTTGCCAGTTCTCTGTCCAATTCAAGACGCTCTTTCTTCGTCAGCATTTCCGCCCGTCCGTCTTCCTGCATTGCTTCGATATCTTTCAGACGTTTGATCGAATTTTGAACGGTTTTGAAATTTGTCAGCAGTCCGCCGAGCCAGCGATTATGGATGTAATACTGATTACATCGTTCTGCTTCTTCAACGATTGCTTCCTGTGCCTGACGTTTTGTGCCGACAAATAAAACTTTTGCTTTTGGATTTTCCGTCATATAATCCTGAACAAATCCAAGTGCATCGCGGAAAAGTTTCTGCGTTTTTTGCAGATCAATAATATAAATGCCGTTACGTTCTCCAAAAATGTAATCTTTCATTTTCGGATTCCAACGGCGAACTTGATGACCAAAATGAACTCCCGCTTCGAGAAGTTCTTTCATTGTTACTGTAGCCAAGATGTTAAATCTCCTTTTCTTATTGGTTTATGTATTCGCCGAAATCGTCTGTTAACCAACTGACTTCGGCAATGGATTTATTCGTAATTCGTTTTACGCAATACGTGATTCGTCAAGAAAAAACGTAAAGCGTATTACGTAAAACGTATTACGAAATTAGCGTTTCGAGAATTGGAATCTGGCTCTCGCACCTTTTTGACCGTATTTTTTACGTTCTTTCTTGCGAGGGTCACGGGTAACTAAACCGGCTTTTTTCAAAGTCGGACGCAGATCCGAATTATATTCCAACAAAGCACGGGTTATTCCGTGGCGAACCGCACCGGCTTGTCCCGCAATTCCGCCGCCCGCGACATTTACTAAAATGTCGAATTTGCCCGAAGAATCGGTTAAATTGAGCGGTTGACGAATGATCATTCGTAGTGCTTCATTTGGAAAATATGTTTCAAATCCGCGTTTGTTTATCTGGATCTCACCGCTGCCGGGACGTAAATAAACTCTCGCTACCGCATTTTTTCTGCGACCTGTTCCGTAATATTGTGTATCTGCCATATTTTTATAGTGGTGAGTGGTAAATGGTAAGTGGTGAGTGATAAAATTTAAAAACTTACCACTTACCACTTACCATTTACCACTATTTAAAGTGTTTCAATCTCGATGGTTTCGGGATTTTGTGATGAATGCGGATGTTCGGAATCAGCGTAAACCTTTAGTTTTTTGAACATCGCGTTGCCGAGTTTTGTTTTCGGCAGCATTCTTTTAACTGCTAATTCAATAACTTTTTCCGGTGTTTTCTCCATCATTTGTTTAACCGAAGTTGTTTTCAATCCGCCCGGATAACCTGAATGACGATAATAATTTTTTTGATCGTTTTTCGCACCTTTAAATACGACATCACGAGCATTAATCACAACAACGTGATCGCCCATATCTAAAAAAGGTGTCCATTCGGGTTTATTTTTTCCCATCAGGATTTGAGCGATTCTGGTTGAAATACGACCGACAGTTTTGCCTTTCGCGTCAACTACAAACCACTTACGATTTTCTGCTAAATTTTTTCCGCTTGGAAAATATGTGCTCATAATAAATGCTTACTCTTTATAAAGAAATTTCCGCCAAAAATGCGAACCGATAGAATATCGAAAACCGTCTTTATCGTCAAGCAGAGATTGACATTTACAATTCAAAGCCGAAACGCTTTCCCGCCAAAATTATACCGACAATAGTTTTTGCATCTTCAAATTCATTATTTCTAATTTTTTTAAACGCTTCGATAAAACTTAATTTTACAACTGTGATATTTTCGTAATCATCCAGATTTTGCTTGGATTCAGTTAATTCAGTCGCTAAAAAAACGTGCATTTTTTCCGACAGAAAACCGGGCGAAACATAAAATTCCGACAGTTTTTCTAATTTTCCCGCCTTCATCCCGATTTCTTCTTCAATTTCTCTCATTGCACATTCTTCCGGCGTTTCGTCTTTTTCAACCGTTCCGGCAAGCAGTTCAAGCAGAAATTTCTTCGCCGGATGCCGATATTGTTTGACTAATGCGATTGTTTTATCTTCAAAAACAGGAATCACAACGCCGCTTCCGCCGTGTTTTACAACTTCGCGTTCATATTCATTATCTTCTTCACGAATTTTCGATTTAACAACATCGAAAACTTTTCCTTCATAAACAGTTTCGCTTTCGATTATTTCAGTTTTTTCTTTCATCGTTTCAAAAAATCCCGCACTTGTTTCATATCTTCCCAAACCTCACGCTTTTTCGACGGATCACGCAGTAAATAAGCGGGATTAAACGTCGGCATCAATTTTATGCCGTTGTAATCTACAAATTCACCACGAATTTTCGAGATCGGTTTTTTTGTATCAAGCAAAGCCTTCGTCGGCGTATTCCCAAGTGAAATAATGACTTTCGGTTGAATTGCTAAAATTTCCCTGTGCAGAAACGGCGTAAAAAAATTCAAAATATCGGGCGTTAAATGTTCGCCCACTGAAATATATTTGACGACATTCGTTAAATAACAATCTTCACGTTTCAAGCCCATCGCCGACAATATCTTCGTCAACAATTCACCAACCGGACCCATAAAAGGCTTCTCCGAATCCGCATCGGGAAGTCCGGGCGATTCGCCGACGATCACAACTTCCGCATCCTTTTTGCCCGTTCCAAATATAAAAAACTCATCCGCAAACGTCGGAACGGATTTCGCCTTGCTCAGCAAATCTTCATAAATCTCATCAAGCGTTTCATCCGAAGAAATATTTTGCTCATCAAACAGGGAATTTTGCATTATTTAGATTTTTTTTGGAAATATTTTCTTTGCTTTTTTCTTGCTAATCTTTTTGTGACAAAAATCAGCTATTTTATCAGCATTAACAAATCGACAAATTTGCCCTTTTATTAATTTAAAATTTGAGTCTATCCAAGGTTCGTTAGTTGGCTCAATTGAGATGTCTAATTCCTTAACATTTTTGTTTTTGAGTTTATACTTTCCAGTAGATTGTAAATAACTAATTTCAATTTCACTTGTTCTAAAGATACTAGCTGAACCATCTTCGCCAGTTTGAAACATGTATTTTTTGTCTTGATTAAAGAAAGAAACAGTTATTCCAGGAAACAAAGCTCCTGTGAAATCTCTAACAGTTACTAGAATTGTTTCATCGGAGTCGCCTTTAATTTCTTTAACTTCTTTGATTAGTTCAAGTTTTGGGTTTTCAAGAGAAATTTTGTTTTTGTCAATAAACTTCCAAGTTCCTTTAGTTCTTCTAGCACTTCCAATATGACCTTCTATGAAATAATTAAATGTAAAATCTGCGTTGATTTTTATTGATTCACATTCATAAGGGCAAAATTGATAGACTCCAACGACATCTGAAACTTTGTTTTGCCCTAATAAAAACGTGCAAAATAGAGAACATAAAATAACAATTAATAAACTTCTTTTCATAATTTATTAAGATGCGTCAACTTATTTTTACGATGCGTCTTTCTAAATTTCCGCCTTAATCATTATCACATTTTTTTATTCTGTGATAACTAACCAATCCGCAAATTTTTCTTCGACATCTTCACGCGATAATTTGCTTGCGGCAATGTCGAGAAAAAGTTCGATAATTTCATCATTTGTTACGGTTAATTTTGCGTTGTTTAATTTTAAAAACAATTCGGAAATAACCGCCGCAATGCGTTTGTTTCCGTCAACAAATGCGTGTGCTTGAGACAAATGATAGGCATAAGTTGCGGCAAGTTTGGCAAGGTCTTGAGTTTCGTAATTGTAACGATTTTCCGCCACTTTCAAAGCAGAATCCAACCCGCCCTCATCTCTCAAACCTTCGCTTCCGCCTGTGTGCTTAATAATTTCGGCGTGAACAAGCAGAATTTCGTCAAGATCGGGAAAGAAAATTTCGCTCATTCGTGTCCTTTTCCTAATTCGATCAAAGCGGATTTGCGTTCTTCAATAATTTCTCGTGTGGCTTTCAAAACACGACTTTTTCTATCGGTTTCTTTTTGCCGCAAAATTATTTCGCCTGTTTCGCCTTTAGAAAATTCAACCTCATCGCCATCATTGATGCCAAGTTTTTCCAATTCATCCGCAGGAATAGAAATCGTTTTGGAATTTTCGTTATTTGCAATTACTGTCAACATAATAAAAACCTCTGAAATATATTTTACTACGATTTCTCAATTTCCATCTTAACTTTTTTCATATCTTCCCAAACCTCACGCTTCTTTCGCGGGTCTCGCAGAAGATAGGCGGGATGGAATGTCGGCATAACTTTTACGCCGTAATAATCAACGAAAGAGCCACGCATTTTTGTAATTCCTTCTTTTGTCTCAAGCAAATTTTTCATTGCCGTATTTCCCATTACGACAATAACTTTCGGACGCACAACGGCGATTTCGCGGATCAAAAAAGGCTTGCAGGTTTCGGCTTCTTCAATTGTCGGTTGACGATTTCCCGGCGGACGGCAGCGGTTGACGTTACCGATAAAAACATCCTCGCGTTTCATTCCGATTGCCTCAATAATTTTATCAAGAAGTTTGCCCGCCCGTCCGACAAACGGAACGCCCTGAGCATCCTCATCCGCTCCCGGAGCTTCACCGACGAACATCAGATCGGCATTCGGATTACCCGTACTGTGAACGATTTTCGTTCGTCCTTCGTGAAGCGGACAGCGTGTGCAGTTACCGATAAATTCACGGATTTCCTGCAATGTTTCATCCGATTCCGGCAAACTTTCGGTAATATCCCCGAACAAAGAATTGCTTAAATCTTTTTCTGCCATTTTCTTATTTTCTTCCCCTGTTTGTTCTTTAGATTTTTTGTCATTATTGCCTGTAAAAGTTCTGTCGCTGAAGTTACGCTTCGGCAAATTCGGCATATCCGAAAGTCTTGAAGAATTTAGCAAACCGCTTCTCCGAACAGGTTTACTTTCATCAGAATTTACCAATCTGTCCTTTGCATCGCTCGTAATTTTCTTCAAAACCTTATCCGTCGGCACAAATTTTTCCAAACGCTCACGCGAAATATTTGGAACAGATTTGAACTTTGGATTTTGAATTTCAGCCTTCGAACTGGTCGAAATCTCAGGCAATTCCGCTTTTAATTTATCCACGCCGAGTTCCGACAAGTATCTAACTTGCTCTCTTACATCTGTTAAAAATTCTGAGATTTCCTTATTCACATTTTACCTTTTTACTTCTTCCTTCTTCCTCAACTTTACCACTTCATCTAAAATCTTATCAGCCAATTCATGTTTGGACATCAGCGGCAGATCAGTTTCATTTTCGTTGGTAATAATTGTAGCGATATTCGTATCAGTATTAAACCCCGCACCTTTTTTTGTGATGTCATTGGCAATGACCATATCGAGATTTTTCTTTTTCAACTTGGATTTTGCATGTTCGACAACATTTTCAGTTTCAGCCGCAAAACCGATAACTATCAAACCATTATGCCGATTTTTTGAAATATTAGATAAAATATCAGGCGTTTTTTCGAGTTCTAAATTTAACGAATCTTTGTTTTCTTTTTTGATTTTCGATGTAACAATTTCCTTCTGACGATAATCCGCCACCGCCGCTGCACCGACGAAAATTGTTGCGTTTGGCAATTCTTTCATTACCGCATCGTGCATTTTTTCGGCTGTAATTCCATCAATAATTTCAATATTTTCGGGCGGCTCAACAGAAGTTTGTCCGGCAATAACCGTTACTTCAGCACCACGCTTTTTTGCCGCTTCCGCCAATGCAAAACCCATTTTTCCGGATGAATGATTTGAAATAAATCTTACGGGATCAATCGCTTCGCGTGTTCCGCCAACTGTTATCAAAAGATTTTCTCCTTCTAAGTCGAGAGTGGAAGATTTTCTCTCTCCATCTCTCCGTCGCTTCACCTCTCTATTTAAAAGCGAAAAGACTTGCGATGCGATATTCTCAACGTCTTCGAGTTTTCCGGTTCCAACAGTTTTACAAGCTAATTCGCCGGAAACGGGTTCAACAAAATAAACTCCATCGTTTTTCAAACGCTCAATATTTCTTTGTGTCGCGGGTTGATCCCACATCGTTGTATTCATTGCGGGAGCAACCATTACTGGAGCAGTTGAAGCAAGATATGTTGAAGTTAGAAAATCATCGGCGATGCCGTTGGCGAATTTGGCTAAAATATTTGCCGTCGCGGGAACAATAAGAAGTAAATCTATATTTTGCGAGAAATTTATGTGTGCAATCGGATCGGGATTTTCAGGTTCATAATCGTCAACCAAAACATAACTTTCTGTCAAAGCCCTAAAAGTCAGAGGTTGAATAAATTCCGTTGCGTGTTTTGTCATTGCAACGCGGACTTCGCAATCATTTTTTTGCAGCAGCCGCAAAACTTCAATTGCTTTATACGCCGCAATTCCGCCCGAAACTCCTAAGCCGACACGAAATTTCTTTTGTTTTTTATTCATATAAACAGTTTGGTTTTTGTCATTTAAATCTAAATGCAAGTTTAACATTAACCGTTTCACAATAAAAAGATGTGGAGATTAGCAAATCCAACTGTGGCTTTCAACGTCCACAGATTGAAACTTACTTGATAATGTTTATCCGGCTTTTAGAATACTCGATTGATTTTTTGCCCCTTCGGAATAGATGAAAAATGATAGATAATAGATAATAGATAAGAAATATCTATCGGCTATTGTGTTTATATTTGTAATCTATTCCGTAGGAGAATCTTAAAAAAAAAGCTATGAAATCCGAAGAAAATCAACCGACACTTTTTGACCCGAATGTTGCCGACACCGAAAAAGTTTTGTTATACGCACTCGGCGATTTTCAAACTCGCGGCTTTGAACTCATCGGCAGAAAACTTCCACTCGACAGACTTCTCGGAGCATTCAAACGTGCCTTTGAGCATTTTGGAATTGATGAAATATCCGATGAAAAAATTGCGGAAACTCTGGAAAAACTCGGTGCAAAAATTGATAAAGTGCCAAACTATGTTGCCAAACATCCGTTTCGCGTAACAGTAAATACAGAGATTGCAGACAAAAGTTTGGAAATCTACAAATCAATTAAAGAAAACGACAAATAAAACAAAAACGGAGTAAATTATGAAATTCACAAAAACTTTCGGAATATTTTTTCTTACATTTATAATTGGATGTGGTCTAGCATTTTCGACTCAAATGAAAAGTCAAAATCTTAAAAAAAATGCCAATAAAACAATTGCACCAAAAGTTGTTACGAAAGAAATTAAACCCATAAAAATAAAAACTGTGACGAAGCCAAAAGTATTAAATGTCGATGACTTTCATAAGCAGGGAAACAAAGATGTAAATACTCAATTTATAGAAATCGGAGAGGTTACAAACTTTGAAGAATTTAAGGTGAAATCAGGCGAATCTTGGTTTGGATTCTTCAAAGAAAACGGAAATGAAGTTATCCGAAAGACAAAAATAAAACTCAAAAAGAAAAGTGAACTCGATTTGGACTGGACAGACATTAATATAACCGATACTAAAAGACCTGCTTTTTTGGTCAAATCTATTCGTGGAGTGAAAAAAGGAAAAGTTGAAACCGTTTTTCGTGGAAAGAATTGGATAGAAAATATGGAAAATAATGAGGGGACAGAAATAAAATATGGATTTTTCAAAAAACTTCAAATTAATGATGCTGAATATATTTTTAGAACTGAAAAAAGAGTAAGTGAAGATGGGGACGATTTATTTGTTTTGCTTTTGGAAAAAGGAGGACAATCGCAAGTTATTACTTTTGTTTATACAGGCGGCGAAGACACACCTCTTGGAACTTTATATTGGGCGGGTGATATTGATAACGATGGAAAATTAGATTTTTATATGGACTTTTGGGGATACGAAAAAGGAGGTTATAGTTCAAGTTTATTTGTTTCATCCGAAGCCGAGAAAAGAAAATTAGTCAAAGAATTTGGAAATTTTATGCTTGGAGGATGTTAGATAGAAATATAAGAAAATAAATTTGCCGAGTTAGAGCAATATTGCGAAACATAAAAATCTTTGATCGAAAAGGTTTTGCGGGATAATTTGCCGATTGCTCCGACTCATATTGAAATGCAATTAAACTCAACTGTTGACGAGGCAAAACGAGTTTTAGTCAAGAAT
This sequence comes from Acidobacteriota bacterium, assembly GCA_030859345.1. Taxonomy (GTDB): domain Bacteria; phylum Acidobacteriota; class Blastocatellia; order Pyrinomonadales; family Pyrinomonadaceae; genus Aridibacter. Next base: position 15,840 of record JALZKH010000138.1, read on the forward strand.
TTTCCGTTGAATCAGGCACACAGTCGTATGATACAATTAACCGAAAACTTGGCAGAACAAGAAGGGATAAATAAAATGATTACAACAAAAGAGCCAAAAACTGCACAGACTCAGACTTTTGCTGAACTTTTAACGCAGCTTCCTGAAGCCAGCGAGATAAATCTTAGTAATCGAACTTGGAAGAACTATGAAGAAATTCTCGAATCCGTCGGCGAAGCAAGCGGTTTGCGGATTAGTTACGATGGGAAAAATATTAAAATTATGACACTATCAGTTCTGCACGAAAAATATGTTCGTTTTGTTGAACGACTTGTAAATAATTTAAGCATCAGAAAGAAAATTAAGTTGATTTCTTTCGGTTCGGCGACAATGAAAGTCAGCGAAAAAGAAAGAGGTTCCGAGCCGGATTGTTGTTTTTATGTTCAGAATGCCGAACTTGTGGCGAAAAAGGATTCGATTGATTTTAGTAAAGATGTTCCGCCCGATATTGTTGTCGAGATTGATATTCACCACGCTTCGACGGCGAAATTTGATATTTATTCTAAACTCGAAGTTCCCGAATTTTGGTTATTTGATGGGAAGCGTTTGATTATTTACGTTTTGGATGGCGGAAGTTATCGGGCGACGAAAAAAAGTGTTGGTTTGCCGATGTTGACCGATGAGATTTTGAGTGATTTTTTAGGACGTTTGGAAGACAAGGATCAGTTTGAAGTTTTGATGGAATTTGAAGAGTGGTTGGAGAAGAATTAAGTAAGCGGGAATTAGTAAATTATCAGTTGTAATAATTTATCAAACAAACCCACGAAATAATTGAGAATTGAGAATTGAGAATTAAGAATTTTGTTGTAAATTGAACGGTAATTCTTAATTTTGAAATTTCAATTCTCATTTATTTTGTTACTTCTATAATTTAATTTATCAAAAATCAAAATCGAAAAACTCATCTGCATAAGTTATATTTGAGTTAATGAATCCACGCGAACTCAAAGAGGCTTATAAATATTGCGAAAGCGTGACGAAGGAACACGCCAAGAGTTTTTATTTTGCCAACAAATTTCTCCCGAAAGATAAACAAAAAGCCATTTATGCACTCTATGCACTTTGTCGAAATGTTGATGATGAAGTTGATGAAGCGGAAGTGCGTAGCGAGGCGGAAGCGATTCGGGCGGTTGAGATTTGGCAGGCGAAATTAAATGAAGTTTATGAAGGTAAAATTCAACATTCAACATTCAAAATTCAAAGTTCCGAACCCGAAATTCTCAACTCCGAACTCGTTTTTATTACCTGGGAAGATATGCTTCGGCAACACGATATCCCGCAGGAGATTCCGCTTGATCTGATGAAAGGCGTTTTGATGGACACGCATAAAAATCGTTATGAAACTTTTGAAGAACTGTATATTTATTGCTATCGCGTTGCTTCAACGGTTGGTTTGATGTCTTCGGAAATTCTCGGTTATTCCGATAAATCTGCATTGGAATTTGCTGAAGCATTGGGAATTGCGATGCAGTTGACGAATATTTTGCGTGATGTAAAAGAAGATGCTGAAATGAATAGAATTTATCTGCCGCAGGAAGATTTGAAGAAATTCTGTGTTTCGGAAGATCAGATTTTTGCGAATAAGATTGACGGGAATTTTATCGAAATGATGAAATTTCAAATTCAAAGAGCGAGACATTTTTATAAAAAAGGTGAAAAGGGAATTCCGCTTTTAGAGAAGGATGCAAGATTCTGTGTTTTGCTGGCTTCGAGAATATATGGACAAATTTTAAATGAAATAGAAAAGCAAAACTTCAATGTTTTTAAACAGAGAGCATTTACAACAAAAAGTCAGAAATTACTCTCTGTTCCAAAAATTTGGCGGGAAGCGAGAAATTTATAACTCGAACGGAACGGGTTGGCTGGAAGGTTTTACTTCATCAAATCAAAATCTAAAAGTGTAATGAAATAACAAAAATAGCTAAAGAATTGAAAAAAGCGGAAATATTTCTTTTTAGAAAATACTTTTTTTCCGCTTTTTTTGTTTTTTATGATAATCTTTTTGTAAATACATTTCTTTGGAGTCCAAATATGAAAAAAATCTTATCAGTTTTGCTAATCGCAGTATTTTTATTAGTTCCTGTTTTTACATCAGCCCAACTAAAAGCTCAATCGGATATTTTAAGACTGCAATCGCCGCAGAATCCGCGTATCGGTTTTATAATCCACGGCGGGGCGGGAGTTATCAAGCGGGGAAGTTTAACGCCGGAAAGAGAAAAAGAATATCGTGCAAAACTGGAAGAAGCCGTAACAGCTGGTTATAAAGCGTTACAGGAAGGAAAATCCTCGCTGGATGCAGTGCAGACAGCGATTTTAATATTGGAAGATTCGCCGCTTTTTAATGCCGGTAAAGGTGCGGTTTTTACAGCCGACGGGAAAAATGAATTGGACGCTTCGATTATGAACGGCAAAGATTTAAATGTCGGAGCGGTGGCGGGTTTGCATACGGTAAAAAATCCGATTTTGCTGGCACGAGCCGTGATGGAAAAATCTCCGCACGTAATGATGATCGGCGACGGGGCGGAAAAATTTGCAAAGGAAATGAAACTCGAACTCGTGCCGGAAAAATATTTTTTTGTGCAGTCGCGTTGGGATTCCTTACAGCAAATAATTAAGGAGGAAAAGGAACGTGAGAAAGCCGAAAAAGAAGGTAAAAAAGTTTCGGCAAATAAATTTTTTGAGATGCCTTCCAATAAATTCGGCACGGTCGGAGCGGCGGCGTTGGACAAAGACGGCAATCTTGCGGCGGGAACTTCGACAGGCGGAATGACTTACAAAAAATACGGACGAGTCGGCGATGTTCCGGTAATCGGTGCGGGAACTTACGCAAACAACGAAACCTGTGCGATCTCGGCGACGGGTTGGGGCGAATATTTTATACGTCTCGGAGTTGCCAGAGATATTTCCGCGTTGATGGAATATAAAGGAATGACAGTGCAGGACGCAGCGGATTTGGTCATCAAACAAAAACTCCAAAAAGCAGGCGGCGACGGCGGCGTGATTGCGATTGATAAAGCAGGAAACCTCGGAATTTCGTTCAATTCGGAAGGAATGTATCGGGCTTATATCAAGGACGGAAAACCTGTCGTTGAGATTTATGGGGATGAGAAATAAAGTAAAAAGGTAAAAGTAAAAAGTAAAAAAGTTTTGTAAACTTTGCTTGGGAACTTTTTTGCAAAATTGGTGTCTAAACTTTTATGAAATCTGCAAATATCATTAATTGAGTCGTAGTTAAATCAATAATTTTTGTCATTGGTTTAACTATCGGCGTATTTTCAGCTAATGCTTTTTACAAAATAATATTTTCGCCTGTTGATCGGAATGAAATTAGACCTTTATTTGAAAATGTTAAAGATTTTCAAATACCTGATTTAACTAAATCTGATGCAAATCCTTTGATACTTATAATCGAATCAGATGCAGATAGAAATTTATTTTTAAATAATGGAGAAATCGGCACATTAGACAACTTAAATATTCTTTCTAATGAACTCAAATATATATTTAAAGCACGAAAGGAAAATGGAGTGTTTGTTGAGTTTTCAGGGAGAGCTAATAAAGAAGTAATTATACTTCCAAAATCTACAATCAAAGATGCAGATTTATATAATCTGGTTAAAGTATTGGAATCAAGCGGGGGAAATCCAATTATGATTGATTGGAAGACAAAAGTCGTTAAATGGAAAATTCATTTTCGCTCACAATACTGAAAGATTAAACTCACTTATCCTTAGAACTTTCCTTTAATTCATCTCTGAATCTATCTTTTCTCTCGTGTTTTTCGTCAAAATTTAGCGGTTCATTGTCTTCAAAACTTACGCCCATTGCTTTGGCATTTGCTTCGGAATCGGATTGGTCGGGAGTCGGGTTGTGTCCCCCGACGCTTTCTGCTCCGCTGTCGTTTGCGTCTTCCCATTCGGCATCAATATCGCCGCCTGACAATGCTGGCGAAGTCGAATTATGTTCCGCTAAACGCTCTTTTAATTCGCCCGGAGCTTTCGGTGCGTGTTCGATCTCTTCTTCCATTAATTCCTGAACATCTTTATCGGGAACGGGCTGATTTTCGTAAAATTCTAGTTCTTTTCCTGACATAGTTTAACCGCCTTGTTTTTAGAAATTTGATGTAAAAAGAATAGCATATTTAGTGAGTGAAGGGAATTTTGTTTAGAAAAGATTTGTTTTTGTCGGAACGCACGCGACCCGCGTGCAATAAGTGTGAAACACGCAATATAGGTGAGGAGACTTCAAAGTTCAAAAATAATTTCGGACGTTATCACGCCCGTTGCACGCGGGTCGCGTGCGTTCCGACTAAATAAAAACTACTGTTTGAAAATCGGGAATATCGAAACGCCTTCGGCAGCGATTGTTTTTGCACATTAAAGCGTCATCAATCCGCACCATATAATCGCGTGATTTTTCAAATTGGGTTTGGTCCTGCTGGTTTAATCTGCCACGAGAATTTTTCTTTTTCGTGCGTTTGAGCCAGCGAATGTCGTATTCGTTTCGCTCGCGGCAGGAAGGGCAGGTGTAAGACGCTTTTTTCGTTTCGTGTCTTTCGTCAAAAATGTCGCTTTCTTTCATATTGCTCAGGTTTTATCGGACAAATCTCTTAAAAATTTAAAACTAAAAATTCCTGTTTCGTGTCCGTCGGAGAAATGAAAATTCAAAGCATATCTGCCTACAATCGAGATATGCCCGAAGTTCAAGTCCTCCGGTATTGTATCATCTTTTAATCTCTTTTCGCCCGTCCATTCGTCTATGCAGCTGGCACACGGACAATTTTTCCGAAGTTGAACGGCGTTGTATTTTGTTTCCTGTTCGTCCGACCATTTGATCGAGATTTCGGAATCGTTTTCTTCTATGATTTGTGTTGGTTCAATCATTTTTATGAAGCACCGTTTTTCGCTAAATAAAAAGTCAAATCTTCCGCCGTAATGTCGTAATGCGAAGCGTGATAGATGCTTTTTCCATCTTTGACGACAATCGCTTGCGGAGATTCGTGTTTGATACCGGTTTTTTCCGCAATCGCTTTGGCGAGTTCTCTTGAATCCTGCACAACGACGAGAAATATTGTTGAATCTACGTTTGAAACTTCTTCAAAAATATTGGCACTGATCGGGCAAGTTGTGCTGTGTTTGAATAGAACTACGGGTTTCGTTTTGGAAACGTCGAAAAGTTCGTCTAGTTGTTCGCTGTTATTTAAATCTACAAATTGAGCTTTCATAATTAATTTTGATTTCCTGTGCCTTGATAGGCGTTTGGCGGCGGCGGGGAATTATAAACCATATCACTTTCTTTCGGAAAAACCTTTCGATAAGCGACGGCAGTTCCAACTATGATAATTGGGATCGTGAAATATATTCCGATGCACAAAAGCAAATATCCGACCATACCGATATGGATGGTGCTGTTTTTTTTGAAATTTTTACGCTTATCCGCACTCGGGTTTCTGCCTTTATAAATAAACCTGTTCGATATAATCTTTTACCATTCTATCACTACTAAATTGCGGAGTGAGAGTGGCGAGAGCATTTTTCATTCGTGCAATCCATTCTGTCGGCAATCCGTTTTCACCTTTTTCATAATAGGTAGGAATTATCTGCTTTTCCAAAACCTGATAAAGCGATTCAGCATCCTTTGCGTCGTTTTCGTCATTTTCTTCTTCGGAAGTGCTTAGATCGCCGATTGAAAAACCGTTGATTTCATTGAAACCTTCGATCCACCAACCGTCCAAAACGCTGAAATTCAAACCGCCGTTCATCGCGACTTTCATTCCGCTTGTTCCCGACGCTTCTAAAGGACGACGCGGGACGTTCATCCAGACATCAACGCCCTGAACCAAATAACGTGCGACTTCTTGGTCGTAATCTTCAATAAATACGGCACGATTCTGCCAATTTGAGTCTTCGTCTATGCTCATCAAGTTTTGCAGAATCTTTTTCGCCTTACGATCTTGGGGATGTGCTTTTCCGGCAAAAACGAATTGAACGGGACGCTCTTCGTCGTCAATCATTTTGAGCAACCTTTCCAGATCGGACATCAAAAGATTCCAGCGTTTATAAGCTGCGACACGACGGGCAAAACCGATGGTCAAAACATCTTTATCAAAAAGTTTGCGGATTTTTGCATTTTCGTTAATTGTTTCTTTTATGCCCGTATTTTTGGCAAAAGTTCTATTACGAATGAACGAAATGAGTAGTTGTTTCAAAAGCTGATGTGCCTGCCAAACTTCTGCGTCGGGAAGATTTTCGATTGCATCAGTCCATTTATTTTCATTCTTTAAAGTTTCCGCCCAATCCTTACCGATGCGATGTTCGTAAAGTGTTTTAAATGTCGGAGCGATCCACGTTGGCGGATGAACACCGTTTGTAACGTGCGTGATCGGAACATCTTCGGCTTTTGTATCTTCGGGAAACATCTTGAGCCACAAATTTCTCGAAACTTCGCCGTGTTTTTCGCTGACTCCGTTTGCCGAGCGTGAAAGCCGAATCGCCAGCGGTGTCATTCCAAAATACTCGTCTTCGTCTTCGGGATTACTGCGTCCCATTGAAAATAATTCAAACTTTTCAATTCCCAATGAGTTAATAAAATCGGCATCAAAACAATCTTCGATAAGTTCGGGAGCAAACGTATCATTTCCCGCATCTACGGGCGTGTGAGTTGTAAAGACACATTTTTTGCGGACAAACGAAGCGGCATCCGTGAATGTCAAATTTTCATCTTTCTCCAAATATTCTCTCGCCAATTCAAGCGTCAAAAATGCCGAATGTCCTTCGTTTAAATGATAAACGCTCGGTTCGATATTTAATTTTCTCAGCAGACGAATTCCGCCGATGCCTAAGATTTTTTCCTGCACAACACGGGTTTCCGTATCGCCGCCGTAAAGATGTCCCGTTACATATCGGT
>JALZKH010000150.1 GCA_030859345.1 Acidobacteriota bacterium
ATTGTACAAGCCTACTTGGAGCATCATCGGCAAGATTCAAATAGCAAGAATGACAAATTCATTCTGGATTAGGACTTTCAGTCCACATTAAACCTCTGCATTTCCAATGCAGAGTGGTTTAGTTTTATTGAAACTTCTTCACTTAAAAAAGTGTAGAATTAAAAAAAATAATCAACATCGTCGCAGGTGGTTATGGCGGTTCGGAGCTATCTAAAGCAGGCGTTCGATACATACAAGGAGGCAAATGTAAAAAATGATTCAAAAACGAGAAAAGATAGAAATTAAGACCTTAGCTACTCGAACTAAGATAGAAATGAGCAAAAGCACACTCGTCTTGTCTTTCCTTGGGACAGTTCTTTTTATGTTACTTGGGTTTTGGATGATCATAGATTCGGAGTCTTTCGCAATGTCCAAGGGTTCAAGTCCATTAATACCAATCGTTATAGGAATCTTGGGTGTTGCGTTTTCCGGAGTTTGCTTAGTGAATATCCTTAGGCTGCTATTTAATAGAAACGCTGGGCTGACAATCGATCAAAATGGAATTACCGACAATTCACATTCTACAAGTGTCGGTTTTATAGACTGGAACGACATTACAGGAACAAAAAGAGTTGATATTGGTGTAACGAGAATTTTGTTGTTGTTTACCGATAAACCGGAAAAATACATTAGTCGTGCAAAGACAAGTCGTTTTAGACGCGTGTTGGAAGCTAACAACCGAAAGTATGGGACTCCAATATCGATCATGTCAGGCACATTGGAGATCAAGTTTGGTGATTTAGAAAAATTGATTCTTGAAAAACTGGAAACGAAAGACAGTAGAAGATTTATTAGAAATGAAGTTCCTGCTTCCTATGAATTGGACATCGGAGACGAGCAACGTATAACAAGTCCAGAAGACTCGTTGAAGTAGTCGAACCCGGTCCGATATCAAATGGTTCTGTCACACAGGCGGGCAACATGGTCACATATACGGTTTAAAGGTTGAATTTCGGGTGGCGATTTCGCTTGGTCTGCGTAATCCTTTCGGACCGTTTATGGCTTTTGCTGAAATTACCTTTCCGTCTTTGTTAATTATAACCTCAACTGTTACTAATCCGACGATCTTCATACTACGTTCCAGTGGTGGATAAATTGGTGTAGCTAATTTTACAGCCAGATTTTGTAGTGAACCAATGGAAACAGGCTCATTTGAATCAGTTTGTTTTGCCGTTTGTTCTGTTTTTTATTAAACAAGAAAACACATTATTTAACTAAGTTAAACAACATATTTTATACTTAAATTTTAAAGAATGAAATTTGCAGAGATAAAGTAGGAAAATCGGATTTCTGAAGAAAAAAATAAAAAGCGAAAGACAAAAAAAATTATTTCAACAATACTAAAAATTCATAATTATATTGTTCGGTCGGTTTCCTTCCAAGCCGATTTCGTTGTTGATTATGCTTTGAACGAGAATAAGTTTTGCTAAAGTTTTTATGTCAGAGCGTTGAAATTGGTCAATCAAACTGGTCGTTTTACTATAATCGGCAGCAGCTAATTTCCCCAGTGCTTCGCCCATACCGGCAAAAGTTACGCCCGTAAACTGCGTAAAAATTATTTCGCCGTCGCGGAAATCGTTGTTGCGTTTATTATACTTTGCGATCAAAGCATAAGCGGTCAGCAAGTCATTAGACATATTAATCAGATTGCTTAAATATGGAAAGGCTTTGTCGGGGCTGACTATTGCCAATCCGGCAGCGGCTTTTAAAGTATCTGAAACTTCTTCACGACTTTCCGGGATTTGATTGATCAAATCGCCGGCATCATTCATCAAACGAACCGCGTTTTGATGAGCATCTTCGGTATTTTTCTTCTCAAAACCGATTGCCAGATCAACCATCATTTTAATTTTGGAACTTACCGACTCGGATTTGCCGATCAGTATTTTTGCATCTTCGAGCTTTCCGTCTCCAATCGCTTTGGTGGTGAGTTTTGAATCGAGATATTCAAGTGCGTCATCGCGTTGTTTGCTGTCGGCTTCACGTTTGAGCAGCCCACGAACTTTTTCTGCTTCTCCGGCGGCGATAGATTTATCAACCGCCGTTTGATAGAATTGCTGTTTTTGCCAACTCGGATATTTTTTTGCTTCCGAAATCAAGGTTTCGTTTGTCGTATCGGGATCGCCCAAAGTTTTGTAAGCATCCTGAAAACCCCTTGTAGATTCGGGCATTATTTTGTCAAACTCTTTTTCCTTTTGTCTCAAAGCCGCAACTTTTGACGGAGCATATTTTTCCAGGTCGGGCAGGATTTGCGAGAAGCCGAAAAAGGTTTGATAGTTTGTGGATTTCAAATAATAATCAGCGATTTTTTCGGCAATTGCTCTTAAATCACTGTCGGCAACTTTGATCGGCTTGAACTTATCATTCCTGATTTTAAAGGTTTGCGGACGTGCCGATTGTGTCAAAAGATATTGTGCCGCGTATAATTCCGAGTCGGGATTTCCTTCAAATTGATGATTTATAAGTTTATTGACAACTTCGCCAAGCAGTTCTTTTCCCAGATCTTCATTTTTTTCGGAAATTTTCGGAATCAGATTTATCGCCGACATCGAAACGCCTTTTTCGAGACTTTCGCGGATAATTGTGGCGGCTTTTTCAGGATTTTGTTCGGCGGCTTTGATGGCGAATTGCTGTTCGAGATTTAATTCCTGCTGAACGAAAAATGTATTTTTCCGCTCATTTAACATTTCTGTCGCAGTTTTCTTTACATTTTTATTTGGCGGAAGATTTTTTGCATCAATCGCCGTCTGCACTTCGGCGGGACGGGTTTTTTTGAGCAGTTCCAGAGCCAGATCCGCATCATTTTTAGCGATCATCAGCATTATCACGGAACGCGGAGAACGCTGCTGCCAGAAATTATATTCTTCAAACATATCACCGGATTTTACTTTCGGCTGAATCGCACCTTGAATTAATTCATCAGCCGAATGTCGAAACAGTTCTTTCGCCCGTTTTTGATCCTTTTTCCAAAATAAATCCCCGGCAATCGCAAAAGATAAAGCACGATTTTCCCAGAGTTTCAATGATTCGGCTTCTCCGAGTGCTTCATTAAGCAGTTTGTATGCCTGCTGTTCGAGTTTTTCTGCGGCTTCATCCTTCACGGTTTGAGATTCTGTTGGAGAAATTTGGGCAAACGCTGTGGTTGATAAAAAAATTGTTAAAATAAATGAAGTGAAAACGAGGCGTGAAAAATACATAAAAAACTCCCTGCTTTACAAATATAAAATTAAAATATAGTAAATAAGCAGTTTTGTAAATGATTTTTTTTAGTTATCTGATTGATAATTATTTACCAAAATTAAATAAAATGGAAGTTTCCAACAGAATTAATTCTCAAAAATCTGAGATTTTAAGGTTTTAAAGTTAAACAAAAATGGAATAAATTATATTCCAAACGGATTTAAAGTAATAGATTGAATCCAAATTCGTCAATTTTTCGTAATTATTTATAAGTGAAATATTATAAGTATTCGTGCAAAGATAAGTTAGACTTTTCATTGATTTTCCTTTGTTCCTTTGCATCTTTGCGGGAAATAATTACTAAAGAAAAGAAACACTCCCGCAAAGGAGCAAAGCACGCAAAGAAAAAATTTCAGTTTCAAATTCAGTTGATTTTGCTTGAGTGCTTATTAAAATAAAATAAAATGAATGAATCCAACAAAATAAAATCAAGCGAAATAACGGATGAGAAAACATATTTGAATCGGCGGAATTTTATACGGGCGGGTTTGCTTGCGGGCACAACTGTTGCGACGGGCTTGACTTATCGTTTCTTAAATCCGCCGCCGCCGAAGGAAGTTGTAACTGAAAGTATTGACGATGTTATTAAATCAGAACCCACAAATTTGAAGGATGGGTTGACTGATTTTCAGGATATTACGAATTACAATAATTTTTATGAATTCTCGACAAGCAAAACGTCGGTTGCAAGCGAAGCGGAAGATTTTGTAACAAAACCCTGGACGGTTTCGGTTGAAGGTTTAGTAAACAAACCGAAAGTTTTCGGCATCGAGGAACTTTTAAAAATCGAGCAGGAAGAAAGAATTTACCGCTTCCGATGTGTCGAAGGCTGGTCAATGATTGTTCCCTGGGTTGGTTTTCCGATCAGCAAATTACTTGAAAAAGTCGAACCGCTGGGAAAAGCAAAGTATGTCGCATTTCAAACTTTTTATGACGGCTCGAATCCGAAAGGCGAAAATGTAAAATTGCCGAAAGGCGGCAACGGAATGCAGTCATCGCTTTTTGCGGGAATTTCTTTTCCGTATGTCGAAGGTTTGCGGCTCGACGAGGCTTTGCATCCTCTGGCGATTTTGGCGACGGGACTTTACGGAAAAGTTTTGCCCAATCAGAACGGTTCGCCGATAAGATTAATTGTGCCTTGGAAATACGGTTTTAAAAGTATTAAATCAATCGTCCGTATTGTTTTAACCGACAAAGAACCAAACACAACTTGGAACATCGCCGCACCGAATGAATACGGATTTTATTCAAACGTCAATCCGAATGTTGACCATCCGCGTTGGTCTCAGGCAACCGAAAGACGAATCGGCGAACTCGGACGGCGTGAAACACTAATGTTTAACGGCTACGCGGAAGAAGTTGCAAAACTCTATAAAGGAATGGATTTGAATAAAAGTTATTAGTGGTAAACGGTAAATGGTAAGTGGTAAGTGAAAAAAATCAAAAACTCGCCACTTCCAATTTACTATTTACCATTTACCAATTACTACTGAATATGACTGACACAAAATTCAACAAAATTTTACTTTTCATAAATGCTCTGATACCGCTCGGTTTGCTTTTGTCGGATTGGTATTTCAATCGGCTTGGTGCAAATCCGGTTGAATTTTTTCTACGCACGACGGGAATTTTAACGCTTGTATTTCTGTTTATAACTCTGCTCATCACACCGCTACGCAAAATTTCGGGTTGGAATCAGCTTATAAAATTCAGACGGATGCTCGGACTTTACGCATTTTTTTACGGCGTAATTCATCTTATAACTTACAGTATTTTTGATAAAAGTCTGGATTTTGCCGACATCATCGGCGACATCTGGAATCGCCCGTTTATCGCCGTTGGGATGTTGGCACTTTTTTTGATGATTCCGCTCGCCGTTACTTCAACCAACGCAATGATAAAACGTCTGGGCGGAAAGAATTGGCAGAAACTTCATTGGTTGATTTATCCGACAGCGATTTTGGGAGTGATTCATTTTTACTGGATTCAAAAGTCGGATTATTTTTATCCGATATTATTTGCAGTAGTTTTAACTTGGCTTTTGGGATATAGGATTTATAAATCCTTGGAAAAACCCAGTCTGCAAAAGCAAAAGGCATAAGAAAATAGAACGCGGATGATGCAGATTTGGCGGATTTACGCAGATAAATTTAAAATAAAAAAATCCGCGAAAATCCATTTAATCCGCGAAATCCGCGTTCTATTTCTTTATTCTAAAAATTACGGACGCTTCTTCATTTGAGTAACCTGATCGAAAGTTTGGCGGAAGTCTTCGCCATTTATTATAACCGTTTTACTCATTTCAAAAAGTCTCGAACGCATACGAATCCCGACTCGATCTTCTAAAGTTTCTTCGCGTTCATTTGAAACATTATCGAGATAATTGGTTGTGAAAATCGTCAATTTCTTGTCGTTGTAGCGGGTATTGATGATGTGCGACATCGTGTCCCGCACCCATTCGGTTGGTTTTGACGCACCGATTTCATCCAAGACTAAAATTTCAGCTTCAAAAACGGGAGAGAGAACTCCCAACTCCGATGTTTGCGAAACGTAATTGTAAGAATTTTGAATTTCCTTGAGTAAACCGCCGAATTCATAAAATAGACAGGAAAATCCGCGTTCGGTCAGACCTTTTAGAATCGAAACTGCCAGATGAGTTTTACCGACTCCGACCGTTCCCATTAACAGAAGTCCGCGTTCGATGGCGGGATATTCCATTGCCAGACGCGATGCAAAACGAAACGCACGTTCCTGCGAAGGATTTAGAGCCCTGTAACTGTGAAAATGACAATTCTCGTAGCGTTTCGGAATGCGTGTCGTTTTCAGAAGTTTAGTATGCGAATTTTGTTTGCGGCACTGGCACACTCTTGCACCTTTACCCGGCACAACTTCCATCCCCGAACCGAAGCAAAGACGGCACACTTCAGATTCTTCATCCGTTTCGGAAAATCTTTGAAAATCTTCCTCAACGGGGGATTGCTCAGCCTTCTTAGGTACAGCAAATAAGGGATGAATTGTCGCTTTTTCCTGGGACATTCGGTAAAAAATAAAAAGTATTTTCCTTACTTATAGCTTGATGAAACGAAGGAGATTTTAAGTAAAACTTCTGTGTAAAACTAACTCGGATTATAGCATCAAAAAAGACGATTACAAATTAAATTTTGCAGAAAAATCTTTCTGTTACGACCAAAAAAGGGGAAGCGTTTGAAAACACAAGACTTAAGTTTTAAATATTTTTTTCACGAACAGCAAAAAAATATTTTCGATCATTTTTCATAAAACTGACTTGTGGTATATTAAATTCTTTGAGTAAAAGGCTTTATAAAATATGAGTATGTTACGCAGTATATTGATAAAAATTGGTTTAGCGGATTTTTCCTCCGACCACACCGCTTTGCAAATTTTTATTCTTGATGATGATGAAAGAAGGCATCGTTGGTTTAAGAAAAGATTTAAAGGCGATCAGCTTGAAATAGCGGAAACGGTTGAAGAGGCAAAAAGAATTTTAGAGGTCGGGAAGTTCGACGCGATTTTTCTCGACCACGATCTGCTGCCGCATCATTATGAATCAAATGACCACGATGATTTCCAGAACACGGGTTTTGCCGTTGCCGAATGGTTGGCTAAAAACGCTAAGATTCAGCCGTCCGCAATGATTATTGTTCACACGCGAAATAATGACGGCGGTTCGAATATGGCTGAAAAATTACGCGAAGGAAAACGGCACGTCGAATATGTTCCCTTTAATATGCTCGATTTTAAAATCCAACAACACTTTAATAAATAATTTGTCAATGGAAAATGGAAAACGGAAAATGGAAAATATTTGGATTAAGAAGTTCATTTTTATCTTTTGCTCTGCTTAGCTAATAAGGAACTAATTTTAATTTTTCACATTATCCATTATCCGTTATCCGTTATCAATTAATTCTCCCGTATTTGCGTAGTAGTTTTTTGGTTTCCTCTATCGGTAATGCTTCCACCGTTCGATTATTTTGTCCTGTCATTGCTTTTGCCTTAAACAGAGAATTGTAAATTGCTTCTTCGGTAGCTTCGATGGTTGCCAGAAACAGAGGCGACATCGAATCGTTCGGGAGAAGTTTTCTGGCTTGCGGACGGTCGCCGTCGGATTTGATGCGAACATCCGAAGAATTTGAAAAAGCAATCGCATAATCGCCGCTGCCGTTTGTTCCCGCCGCACCCGTTTTTGCTAAACCCATCATCGCACGTGCCGCCAAACGCTTTAAATTTCGTGCATCAATCGGTGCATCGGTTGCAATGACGATAATTATCGAGCCGTCCGCATTGTTATTTAAATTTTTTGTGTTGGAAATATTTTGAGCAGATTCAACGGATTCTTTTAAATAATACTTGCCGAGTTCTACTCCAATCGGAACGCCGGCAATCTGCAAGACTCCGCCGAAATTTGTCTGAACCAAAACTCCGACGGTGTAACCACCGAGAGAGTCGGGAATTTTACGTGACGATGTGCCGATTCCGCCTTTCCATCCAAAAGCAATTGTCCCGGTTCCCGCACCGACCGAACCTTCTTCAACCTCACCCGTTTTTGCATTTTTTATAGCATTAAAAACATCATCACGCGAAATATGCCGTCCGCGTATGTCATTTAAGTATCCGTCATTGGTTTCGGCAACAACAGGATTTATCGAACGCACATTTTCATTGCCCGGCAACGCAAGCATATAATCCATTAAAAAATCTCCGACCTTCGGCACGCTCAAAGTCGAGGTCAACAGAATCGGTGTTTCGATTTCGCCTAGTTCTTCAACCTGCGTCGAACCCATCAATTTCCCAAAACCGTTCCCGACAAAAACCGCTCCCGGAACTTTTTCCTGAAACAAATTCCCACCGTGCGGCAAAACAGATGTTACGCCTGTCCGCACATTATCCCCTTTTATAATCGTTTTATGCCCAACTCTTATGCCGTCAACATCCGTTATTGCATTAAGTTTACCCGTCGGCAAAACTCCAATCTTCAAACCCATTTCTCTTACCCGCAGACGCTCAGATATAGAATTATTTTGTGCATTATTTGTAGAATTAAAAACAAAAAGTAAAATAATCGAAACAAATAAATTCATCTTTAGAAGTTTTCGCATAAAAACTATTTTACATTTCCATTGAAAAAAGAAAAAGAGATTACACAATTTAAAACGATTTTTCTGGACATAGCGTAGTGTCTTATGTTATACGTTGTTGCATAGATGTAACACAACTTTTCTTTTGTTTGCTTATTTAAGTAAATGATTATTCTAATTATGCTCAATTCTAATACTCAAATCTTTCTTCATCAATCGGTTAAGACCTTATTTATTCCGCTTGTTCTGTCGCGTGTCTGTGCGGGTTTTCCTTCACCTGCCGAAGATTACATTGAAGGCAGAATTGATCTTAACCGTGAACTTATCAAAAATCCTTCGGCGACTTTTTATGTGCGGGTTATCAATGATTCGATGGAAACTTTGATAAGTCCGGGTGAACTTCTGGTGGTTGACAGAATGGCGGAAACTAAAGATAAAGATATTGTCGTCGCACGGCTTAATGATGAATTATGTGTTAAGCGTTTGCGATTTACCGATGACGGTTTAATTTTTCTTGAATCGGCAAATCCCAACTATGAACTGATCACGATCACAGAGTTTCAGGATTTTGAGATTTGGGGAAAAGTTTTGCATTCAATTCAGACTTTTTGAGAATGAGTTAACAAAATAAATATGATCGCTTTAGTAGATGTCAATAATTTCTATGCTTCGTGTGAGAGAGTTTTTGCACCAAGTTTGCGAAAGCGTCCGGTTGTAGTTTTATCAAATAATGACGGATGTGTGATCGCTCGAAGCGATGAAGCGAAAGCATTGGGAATTACGATGGGAACGCCTTTTTTCAAGGTTGAATCTTTGATAAAAAGTAAAAAGGTTGCTGTATTTTCATCAAACTACACACTTTATGGTGATATGAGTTTGCGTGTGATGGAATCTTTGAATTATTTTTCTAATAAAGTTGAAATCTATTCGATTGATGAAGCCTTTCTGGAATTGAATCTTGATGCAAAAGAAAGAGTTATAAACAATCAAACTCTCACGGCAAAAGGACACCACATCAGACAAAAGATTTATCAATGGACGGGATTGCCCGTTTCAATCGGAATCGCACCGACCAAATCGCTTGCCAAGATCGCCAACAAATTAGCTAAGAAAAAGAATCTCGGAGTTTTTGAATTATCGGATAAAACACTGATTGATAAAATCTTGAAAGAAACTGATTTGAAAGATGTTTGGGGTATTGGTTACAGATCGCAAATAAAATTAAAAGCCATCGGAATAGAGAATGCTTTTGATCTGAAAAATTTAGACAGAAGACACGCCCGGAAACTTTTAACGGTTACGGGAGCAAGGCTGGTCGAGGAATTAAACGGCAAAGAATGTCTGCCGCTCGAACTTGTGCCATCCATCAAGAAAAACATCTGCTGTTCACGTTCCTTTGGCAATCCTGTTACCGATTACAAAGATATGAAAGAGGCGTTAGATTTTTACTTAAATAATGCTTCATTAAAGATGAGAAAACAGAATCTTTCGGCAAGTGCCGTGAGTGTATTTCTAAACACCAACCGATTCAGAAAAGACGATCTGCAATACAGCAATTCGATCTCGATGAAGTTAGCATATCCGACAAATTCCAATCGAGAATTACGGCAAGTTACAAAAAAACTCTTGAAGAAAATCTATCTGGAAGGCTACAAATATAAAAAGGTTGGAGTGATGCTTTTGGGATTAGAACCCGAACAGGCAAACACGAAAAGGTTATTCGGCGAATCCGATCACATAAAGGAAAAGCGTCTAATGAAATCGCTTGATATAATCAAAGAAAGATTCGGCAAGGGAAAGATTGATTTCGGATTAATAAATCAACAAAGACGATGGGAAATGAAGGCGGAAAGAAAATCACAAGGTTATACAACTAATCTTAATGAGATTTTGCAAATTGTTTAATTTATAAAAAAGGAACTTGAAATATGTGCGGAAGATTTACACAGAAAAACGATAAGAAAACGGTTGAAAAAAAGTTTGATGTTGAAATTTCAAAAACTAAACTTTTCAATAAAAGCTATAACATCGCACCGACTCAAATAATCGGAGCGATTCGAGTAATTGAAAACGCCAGAGAATACGCAAATCTCAAATGGGGTTTGATTCCGCATTGGTCAAAAGATGATTCGTTTGCCTCAAAACTAATAAATGCACGGGCGGAAACTTTAGCGGAAAAGGCTTCGTTTCGAGATGCTTATAAAAAACGTCGTTGTTTAATTCCCGCAAGTGGTTTCTATGAATGGGAAAAGACCGCAAACGGCAAACAACCGCATTATTTTTACCTGAAAGACAAAGGCGTTTTCGGATTCGGCGGACTCTGGGAAGAATGGCTTGATAAAGAAAGCGGCGAATTGATCGAAACATTTACGATAATTACAACCGAAGCAAACGAAGTTTTAGAACCGATTCACAACCGTATGCCTGTCATAATCAAAGAAAATGATTATGAAAAATGGTTAAATGAAAGTGTTTCAAACATTACAGATTTGCTCAAACCTTTTGATGCAAATAAAATGACTTCAAATACGGTCAGTAAAGCGGTAAATACACCGACCAATAATTCACCCGAACTTATTTTGAACAGCAAATAAAACACACCAATGATACACCAAACAAGAAAAGGGCATCTGTGCAGATGCCCTAAACTATTGATTCTAATGGTGGCTTGGGACAGAATTGAACTGCCGACACGCGGATTTTCAGTCCGCTGCTCTACCAACTGAGCTACCAAGCCGTATTGCATTTGTTCAAATATATCTGACTATTAAAATTATATCCGAACAAGTGAAATAGTGTAAATAAGCCAGTCGGCGATGTCAACCTCTCGGCAAAAATATTAAAACTGTGTTTAAAATGTGAAAAAAACTGTTGACAAGTTGACTCAAGTTTCTATATTCTATCGGATGTAGCTGTTGCCCATATCAGTTACATAATCCTTCCGAAGCCCATTTGATACCTGCCCGTGTCAGCTTGGTTTCAGTCAATGTCTTCCGTTGATTTGAAATTCAAGCTGACACATTTATTTTAAAACGAATTAATTTCTACATTTCGGCAGTTGCCTCTTTAGCTAATTCTTTATCGCCGCCTTTGTCATCGTCTTTGTCATCGCCTTTAGCCTCAGCATTTACATCTTCGATCAAACCGATCTTTACTTTTACATCATGTTCGATGCGTCCGTAAATTTCGCGGTCTTCTTTAAGAAGTGTGCGGACTTTTTCGCGTCCTTGTCCTAATCTTTCTTCGCCGTAGGAAAACCACGCACCACTTTTCTCAACGATGTCGTTATCAACCGCTAAATCAAGCAAATCGCCTTCCTGCGAAATTCCTTCGCCATACATTATGTCGAATTCGCATTCTCCAAATGGCGGGGCAACTTTGTTTTTCTTGATTTTTACGCGGGTTCGGTTGCCGACCATTTTATCGCCTTCCTTGATCGCTCCGATGCGGCGTATATCAACCCGCAGACTTGCATAAAATTTCAAAGCGTTTCCGCCCGTTGTTGTTTCGGGACTGCCGAAAAATACACCGATCTTTGAACGCAATTGATTGATAAAAATAAATGTCGTGTTTGAATTTGCAACGATTGCCGTGATTTTTCTCAAAGCTTGTGACATCAATCTCGCTTGCAAACCCATATGCGAATCGCCCATTTCGCCGTCCAATTCCGCCCGCGGAACAAGTGCCGCAACCGAGTCAATCACGATCACATCAACGCTGTTTGAACGTGCCAAAGTTTCGGCAATTTCCAAAGCCTGTTCGCCGGAATCAGGCTGCGAAATCAGCATTTCGTCAACCAGCACACCTAAATTTTCGGCATAAGTCGGATCAAGTGCGTGTTCCGCATCAATGTATGCGGCAATTCCGCCATCGGCTTGTGCCGAGGCGACAACTTGAAGTGCAAGTGTCGTTTTGCCCGAACTTTCAGGTCCGTAAACTTCAATGATTCGTCCACGCGGAAAACCGCCGATACCGATTGCCGCATCCAGACTCAAACAACGAGTCGAAATCGCTTTAATATCTTCAGCAGGCTTTTCGCCCAGACGCATTATCGAACCTTTACCAAATTTTTTCTCGATCTCCGCCAAAGCCGAATCTATGGCTTTGCCCTTATCCATACTCATTTTAACCGCCTCTTTTGCCATTTTATATTTTCTACACTCCTTTAAATTTCTTATTTTAAATAAAATAATTTTAAGACAATATGAAGAGTAGCATAGAAAGTGTGGTTTGTGAAATACTGTTTCACGAATGAAACGCTAATTCTTTTTTCCAAACTGTGATTTTATTTAATTAAGTTAAATTAATTCTCTGATTTATGCAAGGTTTATTTCTAACTCTGATTTATCCGCACAGGATAAAGCTAAAATTGCAGATGATAAAATTCCTTGTGATATAGACTTGGCACGACTTTTCATAGAACAGCAGGTTGCCGATGCGAAAAACACGCCGGGAACTGACAAACGCATAAAAATTTTAATATATTCAGCAAACATTTTGTGGGAATTTGATGCAGAAGGCAAAATAGTGAAAAATTTTGATCTAAAATCAAATCACTAATCGAAAATTTCATCCCCCAAAATCGCAGTAAAAAAATCCAAAATAACGATTTACTTTCGGCATTATTCAAACAACGATTTCATACTGTAAAATATTAAATTATTTTTTATTATTTTGATTTATTATTTGAATTTATATGAAGTCAGGGCGAACAAGGGAAAATTACCGGACTGTTTCGGAAAAATCGGTCAATGAAGAATCTTCGGGATTAAACAAACGCCTGATGATAATACAAATACTTGTATTTCTAGCGGGTTTTGCACTTTTAATTTATTTGATATACAAAACCGGATTCTACACGGTTTACAATATTATCTCACAAATCGGCTGGTATTTTTTTATAATAGTTTTGCTCAACGGATTAAGGCATTTTTTAAGAGCCTGGTGCATTTATCTGACAGTTCCTCCCGCCACACGTTTTTTTAAATACAAAAATGCGTTGGCGGCAAGATTGGGTGGTGAGGCTATTAGTTTTATAACTTTTACGGGTCCGTTTCTCGGCGATGCGACGAAGGCAGCACTCCTCAAAAAGCATATTCCGCTTTCGCAAAGCGGGGCAGCAATTATTATTGATGATGTTATTTATTATATTTCGGTAGTTATGCTGATTTTAAGCGGAATCGGTATTTTGTCGCTTTCCTACATCAATAATAATGTGATGAAAATGGTCTTGCTTGCCGTTTCCGTCGGCTCTTTCGCTATTTTTGCAGGCATATTTTTATTGATTCGGTTTCGCATAAAACCCTTGAGTTTCGTCATCAAAAAACTTTCGAGAAAAAATCTCATTCCAAAATTTATATTAAAGCAAAAAGATTGGATTTATGAGTTGGAAAGAAACGTCTATCAGATGTATCTACACCGCCGCCCGACATTTTTTGCAGTATTCGGGATAAATTTGTTGGCACATATTTTCAGCATAATTGAAGTTTATACCGCCTTGCGTCTGCTCGGTTTCCTGACAACCATAAAGGTCGCATACATTATCGAAGCCTTAACAAAGGTGATAAATTTTTCCTTTAGCTTCGTACCGGGAGCAGTCGGCGTATATGAAGGTGGAAACGGTTTGATCTTGAAAACTCTGGGATTTACAACCGCCGTGGGAGTTGCATTGGCTTTAGTCAGACGCGGTTCGATTTTTTTCTGGACGTTCATCGGTTTGCTGGTTTTACTCTGGCGAAGTATTTCTCGCAGCACGGGAAAAATTTCCAAGCGTCTGTCATAAATTATTCGGTCAAAGTCCGCCGATATTCTTTGGTCAAAAGTATAAACAGAATACTAATGCCGACAAGCAAAATAAGATGTATAAAACCGCCTTTACCAAGAATAACCAGCAAAAACCATACTCCAAGCAAAATAATCGTAATTAATTTGAGCACAACATTGACCTCATAGATATTTGAGAAAATCTCAGTTAAGGTTTTTAATACTAACATAAATTTATGTTGAATTTTACAGCGTTTTACGTAGAAAGTATTCGATTTGCTGTTTGGAACGCAAATTATTCTTCGGGTAAAGTAGAACGATTATCATATATCCGTTTTTATTTTTAAGGAACTAAATAAATTGTCGAAAAGCATTTTACAGCCAACAACCGCCGGCATTCGCCCCGAATTATTTGTGGATACAAATCTACTGAACACAAAAACAATTATTGCAGTTTTAGCTGTGTGTTTATTGTTGGGATTCGGTTTGCGGAGTTGGAATTTGGGGCAGGAAAGTTTGAGTGAGGACGAATTAAACAAATTACAGACAGTAGCAGAATACCGCACCAATGGTTTAACGGGACGCAACGGCGAACATCCATTTTTGATGAAGGGTTTGCAGACGATCAGCATAATGGCGGCTGAAAAGTGGAATGATTATTTTGCATCGCCGAAAATATCGGTAGAAGCCGCACTTCGTTTTCCGACGGCATTGTTCGGAACTTTCACCGCACTTTTGCTTTTCTTTCTGATCAAAGAATTGTTCGGTTCATCAATCGGTTTGATCTCTGCCGCCTTGTGGTCGGTTGACCCGAATGCGATAGGATTTGATCGCCTCGCCAAGGAAGACAGTTTTCTACTTTTCTTTTTTCTACTCGCCAATATTTTCTGGTTTCGCAGCCAGACGGCAGCCGAAAAGGGTGTTAAAAACTGGACAAATTATTTATGGCTCGCGGCAATCGCCTTCGGTGGAATGGTTGCGTCAAAATATCTTATTCATTTGTTTGCGATTAGTGTTGCGTATTATGAGCTTACATCCGCAATTCCGGTCAGAAACTGGCGTTTTGAAAAAGAACGCTGGAGCAAATTCTTTTTGATTATGGGAGTAAGTTTTATAATTTTGAATCCGACGATTCTGCTGCCTGAAACGTGGCAGCAGATGCTTACATTCTCCAGCGAAAAACGCATCGGGCACGACAGCTATGAATTTATGGGCGAACTTTACCGCAACCAACTGACTTTGTGGTTAGCGGGAGTTCCATGGACTTTTTATTACATATTTATTCTGGTTAAAACGCCGATTTTAACTTTACTGTTTTTCCTGTTGGGATTGCCGATGCTTCTCAAAAGAAAATTGGGCGACGGTCGGTTTTTCATCTTTTTCTGGCTTTGTTTCTGGTTTTTACCGTTCACGGTTTTAGGCGGAAAATTCACGCGATATTTCACGACCGCTCAACCTTTACTTTTTATCATTGCGGCAATCGGCTGTTTTTATACGAGTAAATGGTTGGTGGAAAAATTATTTTCAAACTCTAATTTGAAGAATTACTTTGTTTGGATCGTTCCCTTTATATTAGTTTTCGCATCTTTTATGAATTCGATTTCCGTTACACCGCATTATCGCTTACACACAAACATTTTGGGCGGCGGAAAACAATCTGCGGGAAATTATTTTCCGCACGATGAGTTTTATGACACAAGCACCCGTGAAATAGCTTCTAAAATTGCCGGAGTTGCTCAGGAAAGAGCATTTGTAGCTAACGAAACTCCGTATTTATTTGAGTATTATTTCAATAGATACGGACAAAATAACTTGGTTTCGGTTTCACTTTCCGATAAAACCAGGATTTCTGAATTATCGGCAGGTGATTTTATTGTAGTCGCAAAAGGCAGGCGATATTTCAGCAATGATGCTTATTTGAAGTATCTTGAGGAAAACTTAAAACCCGAGTTTGTTATCAAAATTAATGAAGTAAATTCTGCAAATGTTTATAAACTCGATAAAAAATCCGTTCTTGAAATTAAAGATTTAGCAGTACATCAATAAAATAAATTTATGAAAAAATCTCAAATAACTTATTCATAGTTAAGAGCATCAACCGCATCGAGTCCGGCAGCTCGCAGAGCCGGATATAATGCTCCGATAATACCGCTTAAAATACCCAGAACGACGGTTAAAATTACAATTTGCGGTTCGATCTGAACATTTAAAGTTGTCCATTTTGCCAAAACAAATTTCAATATCACAGTCAGTAAAACACCCGCAAAAGTCCCGCCCGCACTAATTAAAAGAGCTTCCTGCACAATTAGGGAAGTAATTTTTACTTTGGACATTCCCAAAGATTTTAAAACGCCGATCTGCCGTGTTCTTTCGGTTACGGTCGTGTACATTGTCAGCAGAATTATTAAAACACTAACAATGCCCGCAACTGCTATCACGACATTCAGAAAAACTCCCAAAGCCGGAACTGCTTCCATATAAAGTTCTTCCAGGTCTTTAGTCATAATTATCTGACTTTCGGGAAATTGTTTGCTGATCCTTTCCGCCACTAATTCCGGTTTTATGCCGTCTTTAACTTTTATTAAAAAAGCTGAAACTTTAGCGTCTGCACCGAGTTGATTTTGCATCGTCAGAAGCGAAATTTTTATACGTCCGCCGGCTCCCGGTTCATAAGTGCCGACGACCTTAAAATCACGATCATAGATTTCAACCGAATCGCCGATCTTTAATTTCTTTTGTGCAAGCCAAGCCGTATCCGACATCATCTCGTCGCTGCCTTCGACAAACTTTCGACCTTCGATAATCGTTAATCCGGCAAGATCGGCAAACTCGTCATAATTTACACCGTCAACCAGACGATTTCCCGTATTTGTATCTTTTGCTGAAACGGCATTTTGAGCTATCGGAATTCCGCGTTCAACGCCTTCGACCTTTTCAATTTCGGGAATCACTGCAACAGGCAGAGTCAATGCGTCCGAGCCGCTTAAACCAAGCGAACCCGACGGACGATACATAATTTCAGCATTTACGTTCGCCTCTCTTTCAGCCCTTTCACGCAGAGAACCGTTTGCAAGTCCGACTGTAAAAACAATCAGTAAAACACCGATGCCGATGCCGATTATGCTTACTGTTGTCCGCATCGGGCGATGGAACATATTTGATAAAACCAAATTATTCATATTTAAAAATCCGCAATTTTCAAACCCGTTTTCTGCTCAAATTGGTCCGCCATTGAAAGCATTCCATAAGAACTCTCGTCCCGGGACAACCTTTCCAAACGCCACATCGGATAAAACGCATCCTGCATCGGCAAAAATTGTTCACCATTTTTTATCGCCGTCGTCCATTCTTCAAAATATTCAAGATCAATCCCGCGAACAAAAACGCCCGCCGAATTTACCTCGTGCAGAACACCGAAAATTTTCTCCCGCGGATTCTGCATAATGATTATGACGCTTTCGCCTGTTTCAATTTTCATAAGATTATTTTAACTTAACTGCGACAATATGTATCTCTGCATTCTTATCTAAAATTTTTGCATCAAGTAGAGGACTTTCGGTCAATTCTGATATGACTCTTTGCGGAACTAAAACCAATGCAGAATTTTTGTTTTCTCCCTTCAAATATTCAACAATTTCCGCAACGCCGTTAAATTTCTTTTGTTCGCCATTTTTTTCACGCACTAATCTTTCATTTCCGTAAAATTCAATATTATGCGAAACCGTATGCAGATTCAGAATTTTTTCATTTGAGAAACCGTTTGCATTTGCAGTGTTCACCAGATGTTTGGTCGAATCTTGTTCGGCAAAATTCGGCACGACAAATTGCAGGAGAATAGCGACAACGATAAACATTAAAAATGCCAAACCCTGCAAAAGATATTTTCTTGCATCATTTTTCTGCACAAATCTATAAACATATTCCGCCGTCAAAATACAAGCGGCGGGAAGTGCGGGCAGAATGTAGCCGGGAAGTTTTGAACCGGAAAGCGAGAAGAACACGAGCGGCACTAACATCCAAGCGAATGCAAAAAGCCGTAATTCGGAATTCGTAACTTGTGATTCGCTCTTACTTTGCAACTTTGCAGCTTTGTGGGAAAAGGTTTTTCTAAAAATATCCCAAATCGAAGCAAAGAAAAACGGAATCCACGGAATTGTAAAAAGCGGAAAGATAACCCAAAAAAACCAAAACGGTTGCGGATGTTTGAATTTATTTGAAGCGAATCTTTGGAAATGATGTTGGATAAAAAACTCGTCAATAAATTCCCAACCATTTGTCAGATAAACGGGCAAATACCAAATCGACGCGACCAAAATGCTTAAAATCGTTCCCCAAAATAAACTTATTAAAAAAGTTTTACTCGGTAGAAGTTCGAGTTTTAAAATGTGATAGAAAAAAACAATTGCAAACGGAAATACAATACCAATCAAACCCTTTGCAAGAAGTGCGATTCCGATAAAAACGTAAAAACCAATTAGCCAAAAATACGCAACGATCTTTGGAGAAATGCCGGGTAGGATTAAATTTTTTGTAAAAAGTTTTATTGCAACAAAGTTTTCATCTTCATTATAATAATGTTTCTGCAAAAATGTATCGAACAAAAAATAGCAGACAAGCGAAGCCGTTATCGGAAAAGTTATCATTATGTCAAAACTCGCCCCGCGTGAAAAAACGATCAAACCGAGCGACGAAGCGGCGATCAAACCAAGCCAATTGGCGAAATTGGACTTTGGACTTTGGTTTTCAAACTCTGAACTCTGAACTCTAAACTCTGAACTCTGAACATTTCTACCCAAAATCCATAAACTTAAAACCGTTCCCAAACCGAAAAGTGCCGAGCCGAAACGTGCCGCAAATTCATTTACGCCGAAAATGTTATAGAAAACGATTTGCAGCCAATAAAGAAGTGCGGGTTTTTCAAACCAATTAAAACCGCCGAGCGTTGGCGTAATCCAATCGCCGCGTTCAAACATTTCGCGTCCGACCTGTGCATAACGCGGTTCGTCGGGACCGAGAAGCGGTAAATTTAACGCGAACAAATAAACCGTAACAATGATAATTGCAAATACGATCCAAATAATTTTGTCTCTATTTTTCGACATATTAAATCCAAACCGCAATTATCAGTTATCAATTTTCAAATATCAATTATCCTTTGAGTTTTTTCATCGGGACTTACAATATAATTCGGAATAGAGATTTGATAATTGATAGTTTTTACAGTTATCGTAATTCCGGTAAATTATATGAAATCAAACAAAATGGAAACAATCGCAGACCGCAAATCACAAATCGCAAATATCAAAACCGCCGTTATCGGAGTTGGTTCGCTCGGACAGCATCACGCCCGAAATTTTGCCGAACTTGCAAATGAAGGAAATACCGAGTTTGTCGGCGTTTGTGATCCTGATGAAAATCGGGCAAAAGAAATTGCCGAAAAAAATAATTGTGAATATTTTACTGATTGGCGGAAATTGATTGATAAAGTTGATGCAGTTTCAATCGTCACGCCGACGGAACTTCATTGCGAAATTACCTGTGCGTTTCTGGAAAAAGGCGTGCATTGTCTGGTCGAAAAACCGATTGCTATGACTTTAGCAGAAGTTGATAAAATGACGGCGGCGGCGGAAAAATCGGGTGCAAAAATTATGGTCGGGCATCTGGAAAGATATAATCCCGCAATGGTTGCCTTACGTCCGCACGTAACGAATCCGCTTTATTTTGAAATCCATCGTGTGTCGCCTTTTCCAAATCGTTCGCTCGATGTTGATGTAGTTTTAGACGTAATGATTCATGATCTCGATTCGATTCAATGGCTCGTCGGCGAGAATGTAAAACCTGTATCAATCCACGCCGTCGGAATCCCGATAATTTCTGATAAGGTTGATGCCGCGAATGCCCGAATCGAATTTGAAAACGGTGCGGTGGCAAATATAACCGCTTCCAGAGTCGGTACGGAAAAAGTCCGCAAGACACGATTTTATCAAACAAATTCTTATGTTGTTTTGGATTACGCGACAAAATTTGCGTCCGTCACATCATTAAATCCTGATGCCGAACACATACTTTTAGGAATCAATGTTAATAAACTCGAAGTCGAAGATGTCGAACCTCTGCGGGCGGAATTGTCAGGTTTTATTGAAGCGATCTTAGAAGATAAAACTCCGCCGATAACTGCTCAAGATGGCAGGCGTGCTTTAGATTTGGCTTTGCAGGTTTTAGATAAAATTGAAATGCATCGGAATCGTTTGGATGTTTTGAAATGAAAGAAATTATTATCAAGGATTGGATTTTAGAGTGTGATGTTGACGCAACTAAAAACGCCTATCAAGAAATTAAAATTGGAAGTGCCGAAGGTTGTGGTTGTATTTATTGCAATAACTTCACAGCTTTGCGAGATGAATTATTTCAAGGTGAAATTTTAGAATTATTAGAGAAACTTGGAATTGATTATAAGAAAGATGCCGAAACTTACGAAGCAACTTTAGATAAAAACAAACATTTATATGGTCTTTGGTTTCATTCGATAGGAAGAATTATCAAAGAGGGAAATCCTATTAAGTTTGAAAATGGTTTGATAGTTTATTTTTTGGAACAAACAAGTTTGAGATACGATATTTTTGCAGACAAAAAACTTATTCAAGTTGAAATTGAAAATGCTGTTTTACCTTGGGTTTTAGATAAATTGCCAAATGAATGATTAAATCAGAAAAAATCTCAAAATTTCTACAATCAAAAATTGACGCGGGCGATTTTCCATCGGCGGTTTATCTTATTGCGGAAAAAGGCGAGATAAAATTGCAAGATGCACTCGGATTTGCAGTTGTAGAACCTGAAAAAATCGAAGCAAAACTTGAAACGATTTTTGATTTGGCATCGCTGACCAAAGTTTTGGTTACGGGTTTGCTCTGTGCGAAGTTAATTGAGATCGGCAGTATAAATTTATCCGATAAAATCGCCAAATATTTCAGCGAATTTGATACTGATGAGAAAAGAAAAATCACGATTGAGAATTTATTAACTCATAATTCGGGTTTTCAAAGTTGGTTGCCTTTTTATCTGATCTCAGATTCAAAATTTCAAATTTCAGAAAAAATCGCTTCTAAATTGCTGGAAAATAAAATAAATAAAAAGGTTGTTTACAGTGATCTTAATTTTTTGATGCTTGGTTTTTTGGTTGAAAAAGTTTTCGGAAAACCGCTTGATGAAGTTGCAAAACAGGAAATTTTCAAGCCGCTAAATTTACAAAATACATTCTTTAACCCATCAAAAAAATTAATAAAACAAACCGCCGCCAGCGAAAAAGGAAACGCTTTTGAGAGACAAACCTGTAAAGATTTGGGTTATAAAATCCAAAATCTAAAATCTGAATTCCGCAATCAAATAATTTGGGGCGAGGTTCACGATAATAATTGTTATTTTATGGATGGAGTCGCAGGACACGCGGGACTTTTTTCAATTGCTTTTGAAGTTTTCAAGATCGCTCAACAATTCCTTGCCGAATCAAGCGTTTTGCTAAAACCCGAAACCTGTAAATTATTTCGCACGAATTTTACAAAAGGTTTGAATCAAGCACGTTCGATTGCCTTTCAACTTGCCGAAACGAAAGATTCGACGGCGAGCGAGGCGTTGGCAAAAGACAGTTTCGGACATTTAGGTTTTACGGGAACTTCGCTTTGGATAGAACCTTCAAAAGAGCGTATTTTTATACTGCTGACCAACCGCACACACAATCGTGAATTACCATTAGCGGATTTGAAAGAAACACGCCAAAATTTTCATCGAATTGCTACGGAGATTTTGGATGGAAAATAAACCGCAATTTCGCGACGCTTTAAAATTTTGGATAAAACTCGGATTTATTTCATTCGGCGGTCCGGCGGGGCAGATCGCCATTATGCACCGTGAATTAGTTGAACGGCAAAAATGGATCTCGGAAGAGAAATTTCAACACGCAATGAATTTTTGTATGCTCCTGCCGGGACCCGAAGCACAGCAACTTGCGACATATAACGGTTGGTTATTGCATGGCACACGCGGCGGAATTGCAGCGGGTGCTTTTTTTGTGATTCCCTCGATTTTCATATTGTTGGGGCTTTCATATATTTATGCAAAATTCGGTGAAGTGCCGCAAATTTCGGCAGTTTTAGACGGAATCAAAGCCGTTGTTGTGGCGATAGTTGTTGAAGCGGTCATCAAGATCGGTAAAAAAGCCTTCAAAACAAATTGGCATATTTTGATCGCCGCAATTGCTTTTGTCGCTATATATTTTCTGCACGTTCCTTTTCCATTGATCGTTTTAGGTGCAGGGATTCTTGGATATTTTTTAGTCCGGAGTCCAAAGTCAGAAGTCCAAAGTCAGAAGAGTGAAAACCAATCACCAATTACCAATTACCAATTAAATATCGTCAAAGTTTTCGCTGTTTGTTTTGTTTTATGGCTGATTCCATTTTTATTTTTGCTATTCACACTCGGTTGGAAAAGTTTGCAGTTGAAGGTTTATTTGTTTTTTACGCAAGCGGCTTTTGTTACTTTCGGCGGAGCTTATGCGGTTCTTGCTTATGTCAATCAGATCGCCGTAAATTCTTACGGCTGGTTGACCGCACAGCAAGCGATTGATGGTTTTGGTTTAGCAGAAACAACGCCCGGACCGCTGATAATGGTCTTGCAATTTGTCGGATTTATGGCGGGTTGGAATAATCCGGGCGAGTTTGATCAAACTTTTTCAGCAATTTTAACTGCACTTTTAACGACATTTGCAACATTTTTGCCGTGTTTCTTTTTTATATTTGCATTTGCACCTTTGATCGAAAAATTCCAAGACAACGTAAAATTAAAAGCGATTCTTTCGGGCGTAACTGCGGCTGTCGTTGGTGTTATTTTAAATCTGGCAATTGTTTTCGGTGCTGCAGTAATTTATCACGACCAAATATTTAATTGGTTTGCGTTGATTATCGGGGCAATTTCATTTGTAGTTTTGCTAAGATTTAAGATTGATGTTTTATGGATAGTTTTGGGCGGCGGAATTTTGGGACTGATCAAATATTTCATTTTGTAAGAAAATTAATCATGCAAACACAAAATACCGTAACTGGTTTTTAAGTTTTCCTCGATCAATAAACGGTTTCTTTCTGAATCATCCTTTAAAATACTGATAACAGTAGCTTTATTTTTCTTAATACAAGACAATCTATTGTGTTTTACAATCTCTTTTCCAAGTGTTTCGGTTTGCCCGATGCAAATTATTTTGTGATGTCCTTTGCCGTTTTTGTCTAATTTGCGTTTTGAAATAACAAACACGGCAGGAAAATCTTCAAATTTTTCTTTCAGGTTGTAAACATCAAATTCATAACTCATACGTTTCCCACGAAAAACAGCCGAACCGACAGGTTTGATAAGTTTTCTGCGACCTCTTTTTTTGCGGGTTGTTTTTTCAAATAAATAACTGCTTTTATCTTCAATTTCAATGGGTTTTTGTGCTTTTTTGCGTCTTTTCTTTTGCTTAATATCTTTAAGAAACGGTTTGTAATCCGGTTTCTTTACATCAGTTTTTTGATTTCCAATCTTCTCGGATTTTATTGTTATACGAGGTTTATTTTTATTTGAAAGACCGGGTTTTTTCTTTATTTGTATCTTATTTTTGATTTGTTTTTTCGGCTCAACAGGCTTGCCGGTTTGTTGTTTTACCGCAACTTTTAATTTCTTATTTTTAAGTAAATCTTGCTTTACAGTCTGTTTTTTCTTTTCACTTGGAACTACTTTTTTGATTCTTTTACTTTGCTTTTTGGGAGTTACTGTTTTTTTAGTTTGTGGTTTAACTTTGTTCTCCGTTTTGCGTTTTGGTTTAGTTATCTTTTTGGTGACAGTAGGTTTTTTTATAATCTTTTTTATCTTTTTTTGAGTTTTAGGTTTACTTTTTGAAACACTTTTTTCCGCTGTTGAGGCTTTGCGGGATTTTGTAACGGGATTGTTCGTAGTTTTTTTTGCTTTTGGAATAGTAATTTTAGCATCTTGTTTCGCATTTGATTTAAGAGCCGGTTTTGAAGGTTTTCTATTTCTTTTAACGAGCTTCTTCGGAGTTGCAGTTTTTTCTACTTTTTGGGTTGGTTTTTTTTCCGTCGATTTGCCGATAGTTTTAACTTCATTATCTGCTTTAACTTTTGATTGTATTATGGTTCTCGCTTTTTTAACGGGAGTTTTAAGTTTGGCAACGAGCGTTGATTTTTTTATTGCTTCCTTCGCAGCAGCTTTAGGTTTTGTGATGTTGTTTGTTGATTTTCTTTTTGATTTAGCAACGGTTTGCTCTTGATCTGTTACTTTATTTTTAGTTTCAATTTTGGACTTGGGTTTTTTTACCTTTCTATTTGTCGTAGTAACTATCTTTTTCTTGGCAGCTTTTAGTTTTTTAGCTTTAACAGCAGCATTGCTTGATTGTTTCATATGACACATTGTATCAAATATGAAACACCCGAACAATCTCTGGGAAACTAATTTTTGGTCTTAAAAATAAACCGTTTCTCCGACATTGGAATCAAAAATTCATCGAACAAAATTTTCTTCCGGTATAATTCTTGTCTAACGGAATCGCCGGCAAACAAAAGCATTTCGGCATTGTTTGACCATTTTTTCAATTGCTCGACACGCTTTCCGAATTTATCCAACGCACGACACATGATATAGGAAACTTCAATGTTTTGGACTTCCTGAAATTGTTTATTTATAAGAATTGCCCGTTCCCGCAGATTGCATTTGAAAATAGCATCACTAAGAAATTTATCCTTCTTCGATTTGGATTCAATCAATTTTCCCATCAAATCTTCACGCACGATCAGACACGGAATAGCAGGCAATCCGGCACCCGTTCCGACATCGGCAAAAACACTTTTTTGGGGCAAAAATTGAAGAGCAAAAAGTGATTCGAGAATATGCCGAACAGCAAATTCTTCAGCATCGCAGGGAGCTACCAGATGAAGTTCATCATTAAATTCTCGGACCAGATCATAATAAACGGCGAGTTGTGAGAGTTTTCCAGCGGATAATTCCAAGCCGAATGCAGATTGATGTTTTTTGATGGATTCAATAATTTTCATAATGGATTTTTTAAAATAAGAAAATGCGGATGAGAGGACTTGAACCTCCACGATGTTGCCACCATAGGCTTCTGAGACCTACGCGTCTACCAATTCCGCCACATCCGCAAGCGTTAATAAATATAAATTTGTTTGCGGAAAGTTACAAGTCGGAAAATGTGTAAATGAATTTTTCGGGTGCGTGCTTTAAGTCGGGTGCGGTTTCTTTTATGATTAAAATAATGACAATGAATTTAGCAGAAAATTTGGCGGATGTTCGGCAGAAGATTTTATCGGCGGCGGAAAATTCGGGTAGAAATCCGTCTGAAATAAAACTTGTTGCTGTCAGCAAAACGCATCCCGTCGAGATTTTATGTGAGGCGATTAATGCGGGCGTTGAAAATTTGGGAGAAAATAAAATTCAGGAAGCAATTGAAAAGATTTCAGAGATCGGACGCGAGAAGGCGGAATGGCATTTGATCGGACATTTGCAAAAAAATAAGGCACGCAAGGCGGTAGAGAATTTTGATGTAATTCATACGCTTGATTCGGTTGAACTTGCGGAGCGTCTTGAACGTATTTGTTTAGAGGAAGAGCGTAAAGAATTATCGGTTTTGATACAAATAGATTTGGCGGACGAAGAGAGCAAATTCGGCATCAAAGAAAAAGATTTGCCTGAAATTCTTAAAGTTTTGCAAAATTGTAAATGCTTGAAGTTTAATGGTTTAATGATAATTCCGCCGTATTTTGAAGATTTTGAAAAAGTTCGTCCATATTTTGCAAAGTTGCGGGAAATTCGTGATAAATTAAATTTGCAAAATGTTTTTGCAAACGCTTTTGGCGAACTTTCGATGGGAATGAGCCACGATTTTGAAATTGCGATTGAGGAAGGTGCAACGCTAATTAGAGTCGGCACAGCGATTTTCGGGCGGAGAGATTATAGTAAGGTTTAGAAAAACAACTTCAGATTTTTTATTTCAGAGATTAAATTATGTTAGAAACAGTTCTTTATCCAGTTATTCGCGGATTCATCGTTTTTTGCGTAATGATCGTCATTTTACTGATGGTCTTGCGTTTGATCTTTAACTATACCGATCCAAATCCCTTTGGGTTTATCGGCAGATTGTCATTAAGCATCAAAAAAATAACGGACAAATTCGTTTATCCGATTGCGAGATTTCTTGCTCAGAGAAATATAAGTACAAAGATCGCTCCGCTGATCGCACTTTTAGGATTTGTCGTTTTTGCATATTTCACGCTGCAATTATTTTTTTATTTTTTCTTTGCGATTGATAATGTAATTATCGGTATTCAAACCGCAAGCATCACAAGAATAGTCGGTGGAATACTTTTTGGGTTTTTGGGGATTTATTCGCTTCTGATCGTTTTCCGCATAATTTTATCGTGGATTACATCTTATCAAAATAAAATTTTCAGGTTTTTAATAAAGTTGACCGATCCTGTTCTTGAACCGTTTAGAAAATTGATTCCGCCGCTTGGAATGTTCGATATTTCGCCGATTGTGGTGCTTATTTTATTAAATTTTCTGCAAATGGCGGTGGCGGGAGTTCTGCTTAAATAATTGATTGAAATTACGGAAAATCAAGATTCAATAATTTTTAATGTGCGGGTGATTCCGCGTTCATCAAAAAGCGAAATTGTCGGTGAACACGACGGCGATTTGAAGGTTAAACTTTCTTCTCCGCCCGTTGACGGAAAAGCGAATAAAGAATTAATAAAAATTTTGTCGAAAGAGTTAAAAATTGCAAAAAGTAACATTGAAATAATCAGCGGCGAAACTTCAAAAACAAAACAAATTAAAATCAGAACATCAGATAAACAAATTATTTACGCCATTTTGCAAGCAAAAAAATAGCGTGATATATTTCAAATCTAATTTACGAGAAAAAGGAATCTATAAATATGTCAGGACATTCCAAGTGGAGCAGTATTAAGCACAAAAAAGGTGCGGCGGATGCCAAACGCGGCAAGATTTTTACGAGATTGGCAAGAGAAATTTCGGTGGCGGCACGCGATGCGGGCGGCGATCCCGATATGAATCCGCGACTTAGAAAAGCAATTTCGGATGCCAAAGGTCAAAATATGCCGAATGACAATATTGATCGAGCAATTAAACGCGGAACGGGCGAGATCGAAGGTGTTTCGTATGATGAAATAACTTACGAGGCTTATGGTCCCGGCGGCGTGGCGATTTTGATTGAAACAATGACCGATAATAGAAATCGGACGGTTGCCGAACTTCGCCATTTGCTTTCAAAAAATAACGGAAACTTAGGTGAATCGGGTTCGGTTTCATATATGTTTGACCGCAAAGGTTATATTGTCGTTGATAAACAGAAAAAGTCCGAAGAAGAACTTTTTGAAATCGCCATCGAAGCCGGTGCGGAAGACTTAAAGCAGGACGATGATAATTTTGAAATTTTTACCGAACAGGAAACTTTTGAAGACGTAAAAAAAGCCGTCGAAGATGCGGGAATCGAAACCGAAGTTGCTGAAATCTCAATGATTCCGCAGACTTATGTAAAAGTCGAAGGCACGGACGCTCAAAGTATGCTCAAACTTTATGAAATCATAGACGACCACGACGATGTTCAGAATGTCTATGCAAATTTTGATATAGACGATGCAGAGTTGGAAGATTAATCACAAATTTCAAATTTCAAATTTCAAAAGTTATAAAGAACGCTTAAAGTAGTATTGTTTGAAATTTGAAATCTGAAATTTGCCCGATTGCTTTTTTTATAAAGTTTTAGTAAATTTCACGGGTGAAAGTCTTAGGAATTGATCCGGGAAGTCAGACGCTCGGTTGGGGCGTGGTCGAAGGAAGCGGCTTGAAATATCAAGGCGTGGCTTATGGAACTGTCAAATCCAGCCCGCGTCAGGCGTTTTCCAAACGGCTTTTGAAAATCTACGACGGCATCGAGGAAGTCATCAAAAGATTTGAACCCGATGTTATTTCGGTGGAAGAAGCGTTTTATGCAAAGAATGTAAAAGTTGCTTTGAAACTCGGACAAGTTCGCGGAGTTGTGCTTTTAATTGGCGAAAAATCCGGTTTGGAAATTGCCGAATACAGTCCGCGGCTCATCAAAAAAATGGTTGTCGGTTACGGCAACGCGGAAAAACATCAGGTGCAGGAAATGGTGCGTCTGCTCTTAAAATTGAAAAAAAATCCAGAACCTCACGATGCCGCCGATGCTTTAGCGATTGCTATCACACATTTTCATCTCGCCGGCATAAATGACAGAATCAAAGACGCTCAACGAAAAATTTAGTTTTTTGAAGTTAAATAAGTTATAATTCACCTTTAAAATTAATTTACTCTAAGAAATCCTCAATATTTATGAAACACTTAGCATTATTGTTTTTACTATTAATTTTTTCAGCTTTCTCAATTTCAGTCGAAGCTCAAAAAAGTCCGGTTCGTTCCAAAAGTAACCGGAAAATTACTGAAAAAAAAGGGAATCCCGCGATTGTTGTTGACCGAAGGCTTTCGGTTTTAAGAAACAGTCCGAGTCTATACGCAATGCCGCTTCAAAGAATGGGAGTCGGCAGGGAAGTTTTTGTTTTAGGTGAAAAAACGGGCGACGGAGTTTTATTTTATCAAGTCAGAACTTCAAATAATATGGCGGGTTGGGTGCAGGCGGAAGCGATTATCGGCAGTTTTCGGAAAAACGACGACCAGCGGCTCGCTAAATTGGTTCAGGCTTCGGATCGTTTCGATAAAATTGATAAAGCCGTGATTTTTCTTGAGCAGTTTCCGAAATCAATCTTGCGTCCGTCAATCCTTTTATTGATCGGCGATTTAATGGAGGAGGAAGCCTTAAGTTTATCAAAAGCGGCGGCAAAAAGTTTGGATCGCAGCGAAATGGCGGCTTCGGGAGCTCCCTTGCATAGTTTTTATCTCAATTTTCCCAGTCTTGACCGTTACCGCAAAATCGGCATTCGATTTTTGTTCAATATTAATACAAAAACCTTCCATTATGACGGCGATGCGTGGCTAGAGATCGTGCGTAAATTCCCGAACAGCTCGGAAGTTGAAGAAGCACAAAATAGGCTTGATACGTTGAAAGAGAAAATGGCGAAAAAGTAAAAAGTAAAAAGTAAAAAATACCGAGTTCATTTTATAGCAACTGCAATTTCTGCGGCGATGCGGGCGTTGTTTTCTAAAAGTGCGATGTTGGTTTGAAGCGTTTTACCTTTGCTGAATTCGGACATTTTAGATAGCAGAAACGGAGTTAGATTTTTGCCCCGGACATTTTCTTTTGCGGCAAGTTTGAGCGATTTTTCCAAGATTCGCTCTAATTTAATCGCATCAATTTCAAATTTTTTCGGCACGGGAACGGTTACGAGAATCGCATTCAGCAATTCTAATTTATCTCTGGCGTTGGCAATCTCAACAATTTCCTCAATCGAATTTACTTTTTCATCAACATACAAACCGCTTTTATGTGAATAAAATGCGGGAAGTTCAACGCATTTATAACCCAAAATCGTTACACCATTTGTTTCCAGCCATTCTCTTGTTTGAGGCAGGTCAAGCACAATTTTTGCACCAGAACAGACGGTAATTATTGGAGTTTGTGCAAGTTCGGGCAGATCAGCGGAAATGTCTGCGGAAAAACCTCTGTGAACGCCGCCGATTCCGCCTGTTGCGAAAACTTTTATTCCGGCACAATGAGCAATAAACATCGTCGTCGCAACTGTTGTCGCACAATTTAGTTTTTTGGCAGCGGCAACAGACAAATCGCGTCGGGAAATTTTTCTGATATTTTTATCGGTTGCTAATCTTTTGATTTGATTTTGATTTAATCCGACACAAAATTCCCCGTCAAAAACAGCAATCGTCGCGGGAACTGCCCCGTTTTTGCGGACGATTTTTTCTAAGTTTTCAGCAGTTTGAATATTTTCGGGATAAGGCAAACCGTGAGCGATAACGGTTGATTCGAGTGCGACGATTGGTTTTTTATTGGCGAGAGCGTCGGAAACTTCCGAGTTAAATTTCATAATAAAAGACGGGAAAATTAAACTGTTTATAAGAATTACAAATTTTTAAATACTTTTTTACTTTTACCTTTTTACTTTTACCTTTTTACCTTATTTAATCATTTTCCCGATGCGGTTAAGCCGCGGATTTGTTAAACAGCCTCCGGCACTTCCTTCGCTTGCTCCTCTGTCGCACGACCAATAAACAAACATTGCCTGACCAATGATGAGTTCACGCGGAACAAATCCCCAGTAGCGTCCGTCTTCGCTGTTGTCGCGGCTGTCGCCCATTACAAAATAATTTCCCGGAGGAACGATCATCGGTTTGCCTTCAACGGCAAATTGATAACCTTCGGTGTTTAATGTTTCACCGTTTAGAGCAGGTCTCATCGTATCCTCTCGATAATAAACGCTGTATTTTTCATCCGGCTTTTGCGGTTCGATTTCTTTTGTTTCCAATGCGGATTGATTATCCGTTGCATCACCGATAACTCTGTGTTCAGGCAAAAGTTTATCGTTTATAAAAACCTGATTGTTGCGGAATTCCACCTTTTCGCCCGGCAGCCCGATAACCCTTTTAACGTAATTTATCTCATAGGGAGTAGTTGGAGGATTTCGATTATAATCTCTCTGCGGATCATCCCTAAAACCCGGATATTTGAAAACCACTATGTCGCCGCGTCTTATCTGGCGTTGCGGCAGGAACGGCAGAGGATCTCCGCCCGGTGTGAAAATGAATTTATTGACCAGCAAATAATCGCCGACCAAGATAGTATTCTGCATCGAACCAGTCGGAACAGTTACGGCTTGAATGATAAAAGTCATTCCGAATAGAGCCATAATCAGAGTTACGACGAGAGATTCAAAATACTCGACGATTATATTTTTCGGCGGTGCTACCTTTTCAGATTTAATTTTCGTTTCCTTTATTTTTTCCTTTTCGCTCATAGAGTTTTTAATACGTTAAGATTTGTGATTTTGTTGCTCTCTGTTTGTAATTTTTTCAAAGCCAGATTTGCCGCTTCCATTTCAGCAGATTTTATTGAGTTACCTTTTCCTTTAGTTTTTCCTGAATCCCAAACCGCCTCGACAAGAAAAGTGCGTTTATGCGGTGGACCTTCCGTTTCTACAAGTTTATAAACGGGAGCGGTGCGTCTTTCGGCTTGCAGAGTTTCCTGCAAAAGAGTTTTATAATCAATCGAACTTATCGGCGTAGCTTTTTGAAATTCTTCACGTAAGATACGGCTGACAAAGTTTCGGGCATTAACATAACCGCTATCGAAAAAAATTGCGGCAATAACGGCTTCCAAAGTATCCGCAAGAAGTGCCTGTTTGCGTCTTCCGCCGGTTTTTTCTTCGCCTTTGCCGACTAACATAAATTTGCCCAAACCGATTTCTTTGGCGGCTACGGCAAGAGTTTCCATACTGACAAGATAATGCTTCATCAAAGTCAGATCGCCTTCGCTCAAGGTCGGATTATTTTTATAAAGCAATTCGGCAACTGCCAGCCCCAAAACCGAATCGCCGACGAATTCGAGCGTTTCATTATGCAGATTACGGATTTTAACTTCCTCTCCGCCAGCCAACTTTTCATAAGCCCATGAGCGATGAGTTACGGCACGTTCAAGTAATCTCAAATCCTGAAAATTATAGCTTAGAAGTTTTTCGAGTTTGGCAAGCGGTTTTGACATTAAGACATATTATAAAATAATGCTGTAAAAAAGAAAGCCGGATGCATTAAAATTTGCATCCGGCTATTCTCATTTTTCAAAGCATCGCTTAGTAATTGAAAGATTTAACGCTGGCGAGGCTTGTTCTGTGTAGTTGGCTTAGTTGCCGGTTTGGTAGCTGTATTTGTGCTTTTTACGGTTCTGCTTCTTTCCGCACCGTTTGTCGTCGGGGCAGTTGTTGTCGTTGAAGCATCCGTTGTTTCCGTGCCGTCAACCGCAGGTTTTTGTTTTTCAATCGGTTCAACCGGAGCATTCGGATTCGGCAGCGGCTTATTCATAATCACAGCTACATCCGAATTGATTTTAGCATCGGTTTTCATTGTATCTTCGTCATAGCGGAATTTATAAAGTTCCTGTAATTTACCGAAGATATTATCTTTATATTCTTTCAGTGTTTTCGGATTATCTTTCGCTAATTTATAAGCACGCGAATAAGCATCAATCGCACGAGCGGCATAACCTTTATTTTGTGCTAAAAGAGCCAATGTTTCCGGTGTGTCCACATTGTCTGCGGCAGCCAGTTTCGCATTACGAACTTTTTCCATTTCAACTACTTTATTGAGATACCAGCGTCCCATTGCTCTGTAAATTTCAGGAAAATCTTTAACATCAGAATTGTATTTGGCTGCTTGATAGAGATATGGAAGTGCATCTTTTTCTTTACCGTCCGTATGAAAATAAAGAATATTTCCGATTGTCCAGTTCATCCACCCCAAAGCATTTTCCTTGGTTTTGTATTCATATTTGCCGTAAGCACCAAAGTTGTCGGAAGTTTTTCCGGCATTGAGTTTGTCTATGGCAAGATTGGCATAAGTAATTGTATCGGTATTATACTTCTTATTAGCCGGTGTCTTGACGGATTCATCAAGTCCGATTGAGCCTAAAACTAAAGTTACATCGAGCTGATCGGGATTGTCTGCAAGAATTTGTTTGCCTAAAGCATAAACCTGATCCCAATTTGCTCCTCTGGCAGCGGTATCAAAATCTTTATAAAGTTTTTGTTTCGCCTCAGCAGAAGCAGCAGAAGCAGCAGCAGCCGTTGCCGCTTTTTCTTCTTTTTGAATTCCCGCTTCCAGTTGTGGAATTGCAGAATTAAAATATTTTACTTGTTCACCATCAACCTCACTGTCGCGGTATTTTTCTATATACTCTTTAGCGGCAGCGATAGCAGCCTTTCTTTGGGAGATATTACCTTTGTAATTCTCCATATATTTGTTGTAAATTGCGGTTTTTTCAGCTTGCGGGTCTTGAGCAAATGTTGTTGTAACATTTACAGCCGCAAAAACAGTTAAAAGCAATCCAAGCGTCAAAACTTTGAAAAAGTTCTTCATTAAAATTATTCCTCCAAGCATTTTTAAATCTTTCATTCTATAAATAAAATTTAGAAACTCTATTTTTTTACAGTTTCCGTATTGCGAAATTCTGATGAAACGGATTTATAAAAAGTTGCAAAAACTTCTGTAAAAAAATGTCAAGAATCCGAAATATTTATATCAACCTATAAATTTTTCCGATAATAACTAAAAACATAATAATTACGTTTTTTATTTTTTGTGTCAATTAAAAAATTATAACAAAAGAAAAAGGAAAATCTAAAGCAAAAAATGTTTAAAACTCTGGAATCGCCTTTTTGTTTATAAAAAATCAGATTAAATTCTATTGATTTTGAACAACTCTCGGACGGGTTATTTCTGTTTTTCCTTTTATTATGATAGTTGGAAAAAGCTCTTTCCCTGTTTTGTTATTATTGTCATTATTTGATTTATCAGAGTTTTTGGGATTTTCTTACTGGCGGGTTTTAGCTGGCAAAATTTCCCTGTTTGCGGCAATATCAGAGTTTTCCGTATCATTTATTTTTGAGGAAAGATCGGGAAGAAATTAAGTTTTGTTTAATTGTTAAAACGGGGTAAAGTCTGAATTGACTTTAATAAATTTGCCTATCGGCTATACAAAACTATAACATTCAGAACATAAAAACGACAAAGTTTTTATAAAATTTTTTTGTCTAAAGAAAAATATATGAATTTTTTCAACACATTTCGCGGCAGGCTCCTCGTAATTTTGGCTTTGCTTTTAATTGTTACTTTATCGGTGCAATATTTTTTAAACCTCAGAACTCAAAGGGAAAACGATGAATTGCGTGAGGCTCATTCGGAAGCACTTCTAGCGGGATTTGCCATCGGTGTCAACGGAATGACGAATCAAAATGATCGCTTGCGGGATTTTGTAAAAAGTGAAGGACAGTCATTTTATAATCAGCAGACGAAACAAAAAATCAAGGATATTTTAATTATAGATAACAAATGGCAGATTTGGGATAGTTTGAGCGAAAAATTATTACCAACGGAGAATGAAGACGGCGAATTACAATATATAAAATTGAAAGATTTAAAGGATTTACCGCCGCTGATGGAAACTAAGGAAAAGTTAGGTAAGACCATCGAAAATTTTCCCAATGCAAATGAAAAAATAACGGACAAATCAAAAGCGGAAGCTCACGTAATTCCGATTCAGACTAGTGAAGGACGCTGGCATATAATGGTTATTTTAGAAAATGACAATATAAAATCCGCCAAACTCGCCTCGCAACCGCTTGTCTTTATGCTGGCAATTCTTCTTCTTTCAACAATTATAACGATTTTTCTGGTTTGGCGTTTTTCGCGTCCAATTTCAGATTTATCAAAAGCGGCGAGGCGTGTCGCTTCGGGAGATTTGAATTTCCGTCTGAAAGATGTTGATAGAAATGATGAGATCGGACAGCTTGCAAAACAGTTTAATTTAATGACCGAAGAACTGGAAAAAACACGCGAATTACAACATCAATTACAGGAGGCAGAAAAATCCGCCGTTGTCGGAAGACTTGCGTCGGCAATCGCTCACGAAATCCGTAATCCGCTTAATTACATAAACTTATCGCTCGATCATCTGCGAAATAAGTTCAAGCCCGAAGACGAATCAAAACAGGAAAATTTTGATAAATTAACATCGCAATTAAAGCTTGAAGTTGAAAGAATAAATCGGCAAGTTTCGGATTTTCTGCGATATTCGCGTCCAACAAAACTTGATCTGCAACCGATAAACATCCGCGAATCAATCGAAGATTCTCTAAGATTGATTGAACCGCAAGCGGAAGATCAAAACATAAAAATCAGCTTGATCGAACGCGAAAATGTGCCAAATGTTTCAGGCGACGCGAAAATACTGCGTTCTGTTTTCAATAATTTATTAATTAATGCAACTCAGGCAATGGAAAAAGACGGCGGAAATCTGAATATCATACTTTCATCTGAGGCGGATTGCGTTAAAATTGAAATCAAAGACACAGGCAACGGAATACCTGAAATAAACTTGGAGAAAATCTTCGAACCGTATTTCTCAACCAAAGAAACGGGAACGGGGTTGGGATTAGCGATTGTCAAAAAAATCATTGACGATCATAACGGGAAAATTGAAGTTGAATCGCAAGAAAATGTTGGAACGACTTTCGTTGTCAAATTGCCGAAAGCGTAGGAATTAAAAAATAAAAACTTATGAGTAGAAAATCA
Organism: Acidobacteriota bacterium; assembly: GCA_030859345.1. GTDB lineage: Bacteria > Acidobacteriota > Blastocatellia > Pyrinomonadales > Pyrinomonadaceae > Aridibacter. The sequence goes on from JALZKH010000150.1 coordinate 35,490, forward strand.
ATATTAGTAGTTGACGACGAAAAAGGTCAGCGGGAAATTTTGGAGATGATTTTGTCGGGCGAAGGTTACGACGTAACGACTGCATCTTCGGGCGAAGCGGCGATGAAATTTGTGGCGGACAGGCATTTTGATCTGGTTTTGACCGATCTGAAAATGACGGGAATGAGTGGGCTTGATCTGCTGAAAGAATTAACCGATTTTGATAAATCAATCATCGTGCTTCTTTTGACAGCTCACGGTTCGGTTGATTCGGCGGTTGATGCACTTCGTTTGGGAGCGTTTGATTATCTGCAAAAACCTTACGACAGCGAAAAATTGTTGGAAACAATTTCGCGGGCGTTGAATCAATTAAAAACTTTAGATGTCGAAATAGTTTCTGCATCGCCGGAAATGGATAAGGTGAAAAAGCTGATATTGAAAATGGCAAAGTCCAGTTCAACCGTTTTGATTCGCGGCGAAAGCGGAACGGGAAAAGAACTTATCGCCCGTTCTTTACATAAAAATTCGCTTCGTTCAAATCAGATTTTCCAAGCCGTAAATTGTGCCGCGATCAATGAAAATCTACTTGAATCAGAACTTTTCGGACACGAAAAAGGTTCGTTCACGGGAGCGGTCGGCGAGAAAAAAGGTTTGTTTGAAGTAGCCGACGGCGGGACGCTTTTTCTTGATGAGATCGGCGAATTGGATATTTCTTTGCAGGCAAAATTGTTGCGTGCTTTGCAGGAAAGACAGATTCGCAGAGTCGGAGGAACGAAGGAAATAAAGGTTGATGTCCGCGTTCTCGCAGCGACAAACCGCGACCTTTTGGAAATGTCGGAAGAAGGCTTATTCCGCAAGGATTTATATTATCGCCTGAATGTTCTTTCGCTCGAAATTCCACCACTTCGGGAACGCACGTCCGATATTTCGCTTTTAACCGATTTCTTTATCAAAAAACACACACGCGGCACGAGTCAGAATATCAAGATCGAAAAGGACGCAAAAAAAGTTCTCGAAAATTACAGCTATCCGGGCAATGTCCGTCAACTCGAATCGGCACTCGAAAGGGCGATTTTATTATGCGAAAATGAAACGATTACAAAAGCTGATCTGCCGCCTGAAATGCTCGCTCCCCGAAAATCATCAACAAACGAAAGCGGAGCGATTGACGACTATTTCAAACTTCCGCCCGACGGCGTAAATTTTGAAGATGTTGAAAAAAGTCTGATAACACAAGCGATGGAGCGAACCGATCACAACATCACAAGGTCTGCCAAACTGCTTGGTTTAACATTTCGCACTTTGCAATATCGGCTCGAAAAATTCGGCATTAAGAAAGATGGTGACGGAACAGATGAGGAAGAATGAGTCATTTATCATTGACCATTTAATATTATTTTGAAGTTTTTTGGTAAATGATAAATGATAAATGAAAAGGGAGAAATACTATGGAATGGTTTTCAACTTTGACGTTGGCACTTGGCACGGCTTGGACTTCGGGAATAAATCTTTATGCGACGGTTTCGGTTTTGGGACTTTTGCAAAAGTTTTCCGCAATAGAATTACCGGGCGGATTGGAAATTCTCGATAATTGGTGGATCATTGCGATTGCCGGCGGACTTTATATCATTGAGTTTGTTGCCGATAAAGTTCCGTATGTGGACAGCGTTTGGGATGTCGTTCACACATTTATCAGAGTTCCCGCCGGAGCTGTGATGGCTTTTGCGGCGACCGCCGAAACGAATTCAACAGTAATGATTATCGCCACACTTTTCGGTGGTGGTTTGGCACTTTCTTCACACGGCACAAAAGCCGCTTTGCGTGCCGGAGCAAATCTTTCGCCAGAACCCGTTTCAAATTGGGCTTTGTCAATAGTTGAAGACATCATTGCGATTGTCGGAACTGTCCTTGCCGTGATCGCACCGTTTCTGATTGCGATAGTTTTGATCATTTTTACAATATTTTTCCTCTGGTTTGCACCGAAAGTTTTTCGTGCAATTCGTCGTTTGATAAATGGGGCAAGAGCTTTGTTTAGAGGGGCAAGCATGAAAGAAGTTGCCAGAGAATCTACATAAATATTCTATGTAAATTGATTTTTAATAAAGGACTAACTATGAATAATCTAAGAGTTATTTTATTTTTGATTTTGATTCTTTCAGTTGTTTCAATTGTAAATGCTCAAGATTTCAATGATGCACAAGAGGCTTTGTCTGCTTTAAATAAAATGACCGAGTGTAAATGTGATACTGACAAAAGAGCTTATAAATACTTTACTTCACATCCTGAAGAATCCATTCCGATATTGATTAGTTTTACTATAACCAATGAACAGCGTGCGTTTATAAGCATTCGAGCATTATCAAAAATCAAAGATGAAAGGGTGTCAAATTTTTTAATACTTTTAGTTAGCAATGAACTTCAAAATAATCCAAATAGTTTGATTTCGGGAACAATTGCTATTTTAGGAAATTATGGCGACAAAAGTGCAATTCCTGTAATTAAAGAATCGCTTAGTCGTTTGAATAATAATTCCAGAGATGTTGATGAGGAAGCATTATGTAAATTGGGTGAAATAAGTATTGATGAACTTTTTGAGTTGCGTTCAAAATCAAAAGATAAAATGTTAAGCATAGCTCTCTCAAACGAATGGGTAAATCCTCAATTTTCAATCAAAATGTATGATTGGATAATTGAGAAAATTCCTAAAGATAAAGAGATGATTTATAATTCGCAAAAAGGAAAAGTTTCAGCCTTATACAACTTAGGAAAATATGAATTAGTTCTGGAGAAATGTGAAATTATAAGAAATAGTTTTCCTGAAAAAATACAAAACACAACATTTAGTTTTGAACATAGAGGATTTAGGTTTGATGAATTTGTTAATTTTGTTAAAAGCAAATTAACCTCAAACAAAAAGTAAATAGATGTCGAATAATTTGTTAGAGAAAATTTTTCAAATAGTGGCGGCGGTTCTGCTTGGAGTTGCCGCATTTTACTTGTGGCAGGAGAATTTTGATGGAGTTTTTATTTCTACTGTTCTCGGTGCAGTTAGTTTTTTGTTTAGTTATCGTTTTAAAATCAAAGAGCATTTGGACGAGCGTGAATCTGAGCGTTTGGAAAGGGAATTTGCCGAAGAAAATTATAAAGGAAGTTTATTTGAATCGGATTTTACAGAAAATGAATTGGCAGAGTTGGACTTGGAAAATGACAGGGAAGAAATTCCAATTGAAAGATAAAATCTATGGCGAAAATTGTTTTAGCACCGTACGGCTCACTCGGCGATCTGCATCCTTTTTTAGCGTTGGCAATTGAATTGCGTGAACGCGGACACGATATAAAAATCACAACGCTCGAACCGTTTCGGGAAAAGATCGGAATGCTTGATTTTGAATTTGTGCCGATGCGTCCTGAGTTTGATCCCGAAGATAAGGAAACTGCGAAAATCGTGATGGATGCGAGAACGGGAACGGAAAGACTTCTGAAAGAATATCTTTTGCCGAATACATTTGAAATGTATGAAGATTTGATGACAGCGACGGCGGATGCAGACCTTTTGATTTCGGGTGAGATCGTCTTTGCCGCACATTCGGTTGTTGAGAAAACAAATATAAAATGGATTTCAACCACGCTTGCTCCGCTTTCATTGTTTTCAAGCTATGACGGAAATATTTATCCGAATGCTCAATGGTTGAAGCATTTTAACTTTCTCGGAGTCCGTTTTCATCAAACCGTTTTTTGGGCGATGAGCAGAGTTATTAAAAACTGGCTCGAACCTTATAGAGAATTCCGCCGCAAAATCGGTTTAAGCGAAGATCACGATCCGATAGTTAAAGATAAACATTCCGAACTATTAAATTTAGCAATGTTTTCCAAAGTTTTGGGAAAACCGCAGCCCGATTGGCATTCACCGACTTTGCAAACGGGATTTTGTTTTTACGACGGGCAAAAAGATATGGGAAAAATGCCCGCAGATTTGCAAGAATTTCTGGACGCTGGCGAACCGCCGATTGTTTTTACATTGGGAAGTGCGGCGGTGATGGATGCGAGGGATTTTTTTGAGCAAAGTATTGAAGCAGCAAAATTATTAAATAAAAGAGCGGTAATGCTTTATGGGGTTTTTAATCAACCGCCGAAAGGTTTGGACGAAAAAAGAGTTGCGTTTGATTATGCTCCTTACAGCCGGATTTTTCCGCGTGCGGGAGTGGTCGTTCATCAGGGCGGAGTCGGCACGACCGCACAGGTTTTGCGTGCCGGAGTTCCGGCTTTGATGATGCCGTATTCTCACGATCAGCCCGATAATGCGGCACGTTGCGAGCGTTTGGGCGTTGCCAGGATTATTTCCCGTGATGATTATAATGCAAAAAATGCGGAGGAAGAATTAAGCAAAGTTTTTGCGGATTTGAGTTATAATGCAAATGCTGACAGGCTGAAACGCATCATAGAAACTGAGAATGGCACGCAGATCGCCTGTGATGCGATTGAAGAAGTTTTGGAGAAATGATGAAAACTTTATCATTTTATTCGTTTTTTTTTACTCAGCGTGGCGTTTGCACAGGCGGTTTACTATTTGCAAATGCCCTTTGACGCAAATTTGCAGGCGAATCCCGTTCTTGATAATACAAAGTTTCTGATCGTTTTTGGCGATTATATAGCTTTTGTAATAGTTTGGTTGATTTTGTTTAACCGAAAATTTAGAAGAACTCAATAGTTAAAGGATTTTTTATGAAAAAGAATTTTGTTTTATCAATGGTTTTATTATTGCTCACAACGAGCATTTCGTCTGCTCAGATGAGTCGCAAGCCTTCGCCGACACGCGAACCGGAAGGCGTGATGGACAAAAAGCCCGATTCCACTAAACGCTCTCTGCCGAAAATAACTTCGCGGGCGGATTTTGATTCGATGGCGAGAGTCCATCATCAAAAAACTTCGTATGCTCTGCCGCACGCGATGTTCGTGATTGACCGCAAAAGCAACAACAAAATCTATTATGTAAATTCGCAAAAGTATCGTTTTCATAAAGATTTTATGATCGGGAATTATCTGGTTTTAAAAGGACAGAATTTTTTTGAAGATGTTTACATCAAAGAAAATCGCCGCTTTATTGTCGGCACGATTGCCTGGCAGAAAACGGTTGATAAATTCACGTTTGAATTTTATGAAGGCGATATGATTCCTGCTGATCAGATCAAAACTACTTACGATGTTATTAATAAAACCTTTTACGACAAAGTTTATTTCAAACCGAATTCGACTCGGCAAGATGAATTGTCTGCGGGATCAAATCTCAAGCGGGTAACTGCGGATGAAATTTCAAAGAATCAGGAATATCTGGCGTTAAATACGGCGAGAGGAGTCGGACGGATTCATATAATTGAAGATATAAATGACGACACGTTGGAGATCGGCTATAATGAGATTCTTGTTTTGAATGAAGTTCCGCCAAGTTTGCCGCCGGTTGCGGGAATTATTATTACAAAACCTTCAACACCGCTTTCTCACGTAAATCTGCTGGCAAAAGGTTGGGGAATTCCGAACGCATATATTAAAGATGCGGATAAATTGTTTAAGGAATACGATACTTATTACGTTGAATTTCAAACCAATTTAACTAATTATGAAATAAAAATTGCCGATAAAGAAATTCTCGACAAAGAACAAAAAAGACGTGAATCACTCGGCGAAGTTGTAAAAGCTCCGCCTTCGAATCTGGAAGTTGTAAAACTCGCTACGCTTAAAGAAATTCGTGCGAAAGACAGCATTATTTACGGAGCAAAAGCGGCAAATTTGGGCGAAGTTGCAAATGGAAATATCAAAAATATTACCGTTCCCGCAGGTTTTGCAGTTCCATTTCATTTCTATGAAGAATTTATGAAAGCGAACGGTTTTGATGACAAAATATTTGATTATCAATACGATCTGGATTTTGTCCACAATCCGCGTTACCGCCGACAGGAACTGGAAAAATTCCGTGCTGAAATTCAGAAGGGGAAATTTGATGATAAATTGAGAGCGGAAATCATCGAAAAATGGAAAACCGTTACGGGCGGTAAAGGCGTTTTTGTCCGCAGTTCTTCAAATGCGGAAGATATGCCGAATTTCAGTGGTGCGGGGCTTTATGACACCGTTCCGAATGTTACGGAAGAAGATAAAATCATCGAAGCAGTCAAAACCGTCTGGGCTTCGCTCTGGAATTTTGAAGCATACGAAGCAAGAGAACGCAATTTTATTAAACACGACGGAACTTATATGGGCGTGCTTTTGCAGGTTGGTGTGGACGCAGACAGTTCGGGCGTGATGATTACGACCGATCCATTTGATAAGGACAACAAAGGGGCGATCTACATTAGTGCGAAACGCGGACTTGGAATAAAAGTCGTCGAAGGCAAGAAAATTGCCGAACAGGTTTTGTTTTCAAAAAAATCAAACGCCGTGCAGGTTTTAACCCGTTCGGATGAAGATTCGCTTTTGACTTTTGATGAAAACGGCGGTGTCAAAGAAATTCCGATCTCCGGCGAACGTGCGGTTTTAACCGATGATGTCGCTCGCCGCCTTGTTCTCGTTGGAAACCAGATCAAAACAATATTTGGCGGCAAAACCGAGCAGGATATTGAATGGGGTTACAAAAATGGACAGATTTTTATTTTCCAGTCTCGTCCGTTTATTGATAATTAATTCAATAAAATTTGAAATAAACAGAAAGTCCATTTTGCCTGACAAAATTAAACGGTAAAGTGGACTTTTGTTTTGGCGTTTGAGTTTGGTATTTTTAAGAAATGAGAAATGTATTTATAATCGCAATTTTAAGTTTTATTTTAGCCGGCTGCAGCAATTCAACACCGACAGTTGCGGAAAAACCGTTTGAAAAAAATGAGACGGTAAATAACCGGCAACCCGAAACGGTTGCGGCACACACGCTTGAAAAAAACGAAGAGATGAAATCTTTGCCGAAAGATGAATCGGAAAAGGTTGAAATGATAAAAAAATCCGGCGGGAAAACAAAATGGACCCGCAGCGGAAATCCGATTGACGTAACTGAATTTAATGCTGATATTGCCAAAGCGGAAAAAGAATTAAAAGCAAAACCGAATGATGAAACGGCGAAAAAGAATTTATCCGAAGCATATACAAAACGCGGCGTGGCTTTAACCGAAGCCAGACAATACGCTTCGGCAATCGGAGATTATCGAAAGGCTTTGAAATATAATGCTGACAATAGCGAGGCAAAAAAGTGGATTGGGACAATTACAAGTATTTACGATTCAATAAACCGCGAAATACCGAAAGAAGGCGAAGAACCCGATCCGTTGGAATTCAATCAGTAATAAGTAATTGATAAATGGTAATTGGTTTTGCTATTGTTTTTTAGAATCAATGTTACAATACAAAAACTACCAATTACTTATTACCAATAACCAATTACAATTAAAAATTTATGGGAAAATCAGCAAACGATTTACGCAAAGGAAACACAATAATTCTTGACGGAGTGCCGTGTAAGGTTATGGAATTTGACCGCAATCAGCCGGGCAAAGGCGGTGCGATTGTGCAGACGCGGCTCAGAAATCTGGTTACTGGAAATTCATTCGATCATCGGTTTCGTTCAAGTGAAAATGTCGAACGGGCGACTTTGGACCAGCACGAAATGGAATATCTATATTCGGACGGCGAACTGCATCATTTTATGAATACCGCTACTTATGAACAGATCGGGATGAGTGAAGATGATTTGGGCGATGCAGCAAAATGGCTGATGGCGGGCTTGAAAATCCAAATCGAATTTTACGATGGAACGCCAATTGGAGTTGACCTTCCGCAGACAATGGAACTTATAATCACCGAAACCGAACCTGTGATGAAAGGAGCAACCGCTTCCAATTCAAACAAACCTGCCACGCTCGAAAACGGCGTTACGCTCTACGTTCCGCCATATATGACCGAAGGCGAAAAAATCCGCGTCAATCCTTCTGAAGAAAAATATCTCGAGAGAGTTAAATAAGTGGTAAATTTTTCTTACACTTACCGTTTACCATTTACCACTTACCACTATTTTGTTTTTAATATACAGTTTTTTATACACCGTTAGTTTCATAATTTTGTCGCCGCTTTTTTTGCTTCGACGTGAAAAATATGCGAGCGGGTTTTGGCAGAGGCTTGGGTTTTTGCCGGAGTTTGAGGCGGACGGGAAAACTGTGGTTTGGATTCATTGCGTTTCGGTCGGAGAAACAAACGCCGCCCGTCCGCTTGTCGAAAAGCTCAAACAGGAATTTCCCGAACACAAAATCGTCATTTCCACCACGACAAAGACGGGACAGAAACTTGCACGCGAAATTTTTGCGGAAATCGCCGATCTGGTTTTTTATTTTCCGTATGACTGGAAATTCTCCGTCCGCCGGGCGTTAAATAAAATTAAGCCAAACAATGTTTTGATAATGGAAACGGAAATCTGGTTTCGTTTTTTGCGTGAATCTTATAAAAACGGAACGCAGAATATTCTTGTCAACGGCAGACTTTCGGAAAAAAGTGCGAAAAATTATTCGCTCATACGCAGTTTTATGAAACGTGCACTGCATTATTTCGACCTGACTTTGATGCAGAGTCAGAACGATGCAAGGCATTTGATTAATTTGGGAATTCGCTCACGCAAAGTAAAGATAACGGGAAATATAAAGTTCGATCAGGATTTCAAACAAAACGAATCTGACCTGACCGAAAATCTGCGAAGGCGTTTTAATATCTCAAATGATTCGCCCCTGATAATTGCCGCCAGCACGCATTCGCCGGAAGAAAAATTGATTTTTGAGGCATTTACGAAAGTCTGGAAAAATTCGCCGGATAAATTGCCGCGTTTGCTGATTGCTCCGAGGCATCCCGAAAGATTTGCCGATGTCGAAAAGCAAATCAGAGAAACCGGTTTTGATTGGGTGAAGCGTTCCAAAAAAGCATCAGCCCGCGATAAGTCAGCTGAAATAATTCTGCTCGACAGCATCGGCGAACTGCGGCAGGTTTTACCTCTGGCGGAAATCGTTTTTGTCGGCGGAAGTCTGATTCCACACGGCGGACAAAATATAATCGAACCGGCGATCAGCAAAAAGGCAATTATTACCGGACATTACACGAGAAATTTTGAAGCAATTGTAAAAGAATTTCTGGAAAATGAAGCATTAATTCAATTGCCGAAATTAAATGAAAATGAGGTTTCGGAATATTTAAGTAATGTAATTGAAGAATTACTTGAAAATTCAGAAAAAAGAGAAAAGCTCGCCCAAAATGCACTTGCCGTAATGAAAAAAAATCGCGGAGCAACGGAAAAAACTTTTCAATATCTAAAACCTTTTTTGGAAGGAAAAGTTGAGAGAAGAGGATATTAAATTTTGTTTATATTTATCTTTTATTTTTTTGCCGCAATTCAAATTTTCTTTGCTTACAAATCATTACGCGGCGGAATTGATTATCTGAACTATTTTAAAAAAGAGCTTGCCAAACCAAAATCTAACTTCACGCCTTTTGCCTCAATAATCGTTCCGTGTCGCGGGCTTGATAAAAATTTGAGTGATAATTTGAAAAAATTATTTGAACAAAATTATGAGAATTATGAAATCATTTTCGTCGTTGATGATGAAAGTGATGAAGCGGTTTCTGTAATAAAAGAAGTTTCCCGCAAAGGAGCAAAGGACGCAAGGTTAATAGTTGCAGGAAAAGCGGTAAAAAGTGGGCAAAAGGTTCATAATCTGCGAAAGGCGATTTTGGAAGTTACTGATGAAAGTGAGGTTCTTGTTTTTGTTGATTCGGATGCAAAACCTGATAAAGATTGGCTGAAAAATTTAATTGCACCGCTTAAAGATGAGAAGATCGGATGTGCGACCGGTTATCGTTGGTTTGTGCAGAAGAACGGCGGATTTGCCACGCATCTACGCTCGGTTTGGAATGCTTCGATTGCTTCGGCTTTGGGAAAAACATCGAATAATAATTTTTGCTGGGGCGGTTCGACGGCGATTCGGCGGGAAGTTTTTGAAAAATTAAACGTCCGCGAAAAATGGTTGGGAACTTTGTCGGATGATTTTGCTCTGACTAATATCTTAAAAAAAGCGGAAATGCCGATCTATTTTGTACCGAAATGTCTGACGGCGACGGTTGAAGACTGCACATTCAATGAATTATTGAAATTCACAACCCGGCAAATGAAAATCACGCGGGTTTATTCACCGAATCATTTTAAGATTTCCGTAATTGGTTCGATTCTTTTTACTTTTACATTTTGGTTGGGAATCGTTTTATTGTTTTTTATTTCGGGAATTCATTTTTGGGTCGTGCTTATAATTACAGGAATAATTTTCGCTTTCGGAGTCGGCAAAGCGTGGCTGCGTTTGAATGCAGTAAAATTGGTTTTACCCGAATACAAGGAAGAATTAAAAAATCAGTTTATACCGCATATTTTGTTTTGGACGATTTCACCAATTTTATTTTTATACAATGATATAATGGCAATATTTTCAAGAAAAATAGTTTGGCGGGGCATAGAATATAAATTAGAATCAGCAAATAAAACTGTTGTAAAAAACAAATGATGGATAAAAGCATAATCGGATTAATTGTATTTATCGCCGCCTATATCGGAGGACGTTTGATCAGCGAAAGGGCTTTGAAACTTTTAAGTGAAAATGAAAAGGGAAGACTTCTGGAAGGATTTTCAAAATACAGAATTTTCAGCCTTATCGGAGTGGTCGTTTTAGTATTAATTCACATTTCTTTGCAGTCTTTTATGCCGAACAGCTATTTTGCATCATTACCTGTTTTTGTCGGAATTTTGGTTTTATATCTGTTATTAAGCAGTATTTATTCTTATACAAAATTGAAAAATCTTGAGATGCCAGATAATTACATAAACCAATTTTTACTCAGCACTTTAATTCAGTATCTCGGAATTTTTGTATTCTTCGGCTTTTTGCTGAACAGACATTAATAAATGCTAATAAAATTTCACAGTTTGTATATTTGATTCGCTCGACAAGACGCGAAAAAACCTCGGGGCAGTTTATTAATTCTTTGCAACATTTACAAAAAGGTTTATTATTCAATGTGCCGAAAAATTATCTTACGCGGGAGAAATGGCTATGATTAAAAGTCTTTTTGGAGAAGAAGATGAAGAACAAAGAAAAGAAGAATCGAAGCCCGAAATTATTGATGAACGGAAAGAAATTCTTGAAATTTCTGGGGAAAATGCGGAAGTTTTAAGAGATATTAAAAAAAACGAAATTGATACGCAGAATAATGTTGTTTCCCAAGAAGATGTAAAAACGGAAGAGCAGATAGAAACGATTGATGAGATAAGAACAGCCATCGAAACGGGAAATACTCCACCGGGAAATACTGAATCTGTAAGACCTTTTAAAATCAATCGTCCAATCGGTCAGCCGCAATCTGAAAGAAAAGTTGAAGAAAAACCTAAAAGTTCTTCTACGAAGGCAGAACTTTATACAAAATCCGAAAGAGAATTGGAACTTGAGAGAAAATTAGCCGAAATTGAAGCGGAACTTCACGTTGAAAAAATATTTCAGGATAAGATCAACAAAGCGGAAAATTTTCAAAAACGGGAAGAAGAAAACCGTATAAATGAACAAAACCAAAATCAAAAAGAACTCGAAAATTCCGTTAAACAATCCGCCGATTTACCGTTTAATAAAAATATCGAACATAAAAACACGGAAATAAAAACCGATAATCCCGGAAGAATCAATATCTCGCAAAAGAATTTTAAGCCCGAATCAAAAACTGAAACTTTTCGCAAATCAGGACTGGCTTGGTCGGCGGCGATTGCTCTTTTCGGTTCGATTGTTTTTATGATGATCCTGGGTTGGTTTGCGGATCAGCTTTTGGGTTCATTTCCCTGGGGAATTACCATCGGAATTACTTTGGGAGCAATCATCGGATTTATACAATTTTTCAGAATGACTTCGCAAATAATTAATCCGAAGCCGAACGATTTTGAAAAGGTTTCTTTATCTTCAAATTTGGAAAAAACAAGTTCAAATGTTGAAATACCAAAAAATGATTTATCACAGAAAAGATGAAATTATGCTGAAAGAAGACGTTTTAAGGTAAACCGGAAATTTATATTTGAGAAAAATTTCACGCGACGCTTTTTAAATTCAATTTCACCTTTGAATTTTTTAATTTAAACTTATAAAATGCTTGTTTCGCAATGAGCGAAGAATCTGAATATTTAAAATCCGAGAATGAAGGCATCGAACAACTTTCGCATAAACGCCTGCTTTTTATAATGGCGGTTCTTACCGTTTTGGGAAGCGTTTTGGGATTTGTCTATCTTTCAACGCAGTTCGGAGTCGGTGTAATTTTGGGCGGAATTTTATCGTTCATTAATTATTACTGGCTGAAACATTCGCTCAAAGTTTTTTTTGATGGAATAATAAATAACGAAAGACCGGGTTTTATCGCGGTTGGTCACATCTTGCGTTATGTGATTTTCGGGTTAATTTTATTAATAATTTTTTTAAGCAAAGCCGTTTCAATCGTTGCGGTAATTTTGGGTTTAGCAAGTTTTGCTTTTGCGGTTGTGGTTGAAGGAATAATACGAATATTTAAATCGTTTAATAAATAAAGGAAATTTATAAAAAATGTTTTTGTTTGCAGAAGGCGGTGCCGGTGGAGAACATCATACCCCTTTAATTGTCGAGTTTATAAATCATTATTTTGGCAAGCCGGTTCACGAATTTCAATTGGCTTTCACCCGTCCGATCTGGGATTTTTTATTCTCATATATCGGCACGACACCCGAAGCGGTTTTTGGTGAATACACGGTTGAAAACGCAATTCCGTGGTACACGATTATGTTCGTTATCGCCTGCATTTTGTCCATCGGCGTAATCTGGATTTTTAAGGGAAAATTATCCGAAGACGATCCGCACCACGGACAATTAACGCTCGAAGCCGGATTTTTATCTATCAGAGATTTGCTTGTCAATTCGATCGGCGAACACGGTTACAAATATTTTCCGGTTGTGGCGACATTTGCAGTTTTGGTTTTGATTTCCAATTTAATGGGGTTATTTCCGCTCTTTATGTCCCCGACCGCACACATAAACGTAACTTTTGCACTCGGTCTAACTTCTTTTATTTATTACAATTATGTCGGAATTAATGAAAATGGTTTGATAAATCATTTAAAACATTTTGCGGGACCGCAGCTTCCGCTTCTGATGGCTTTAATTATCACCCCTTTGATTTTTACAATCGAACTTATCAGTAATCTGATCAGACCATTAACATTGGCGATTCGTTTGTTTGCAAATATGTTCGCCGATGAGCAAATTGCATTACAGATTTCCGGCTTGTTCGCACCATTTTCGCAGTATTTTCTGCCCGTGCTAATAATGCCTTTGGCGGTTTTCGTGGCGTTTGTGCAGACGCTGGTATTTACTTTGCTTTCAATGATTTACATCAGCGAAGTTTCGCATCCGCCGCACGATGAACATCACGAAGAACCTGTAAAAGCAACGGAAGAAACAGCAGTTACGACTGCTTAGAAGAAGATTTCAGATTTAAGATTTCAAATTTCAGATTTTTTGAATTTGAAAAATGAACAGTTTTAGAAAGATTTTGAAATAAACATTTCAAGAAAAAAGAAGGCTGAAAATAGAGAAATTTATTTAGAAAGAATTTGCATTTTATATCGAATATGCCCGCACGCAACAGGAGCCGCGACTCTACGTGAGTTTAAATCGTGTGCATACCGGAAGTGAGGCGAAATAATAAACAACCGCAAGTTTTTTCTTAATGAATTTTTCTTGAAATTAGTCTTCAAACATTTAACTAAAATTTAGGAGATAAAATAATAATGAGAAAATTTAAACAAATATTTTTTGCCACATTAGCATTGGCTTTGATGGCATTACCTGTTTTGGCACAAGCCGATACAGCACCAGCTAATCCCGGTGTCAGCATCGGAACCGGCTTAGGTGTGCTTGGGTTTGGTATGGCGGCGGGACTAGCCGGAATCGGACAAGGACTTGTCGGTTCAAAAGGTGCGGAAGGTGCGGCACGCAATCCGGGTGCGGCGGGAACTGTGCAAACGCTTATGATTATTGCCCTTGCACTTATCGAATCACTCGTTTTGTTTGCATTGCTTATCGTTTTCTTGAAAATTGTATAATTTTCAGAGGAACAAAAAAACATTACGCGGATGAGACAAATGATTTCATCCGCATTTTTAATGTTTAATTTTTTCGGGGCTTATGTTACAACTATGTATAAGCGTTTTGAATCAAAAATTGTAACTTCATAAGGTATTAAGCGTATATATACATAAAGGTTGAAAAAAAAGAAAATGACTGACGAATTTATAGGAAAAATTTTAGCGGGAAAATATGAAATTGAAGAATTGCTGCGTGAAAGCGATATGGGAAGGGTCTATCGCGGCAAACATCTGCTGATGGAAAAACCCGTTACGATCAAAATTCTCTCACCGACTCTTGCGGTTGATGAAAATATTGTTGAGCAATTTTCCGTCGAAGCTCGCACGATTTCAAGGCTTTCACATCCGAATATTTTAAACGTAACGGATTTCGGTAAAGATGACGAAACGGTTTTTATCGTGATGGAAAATCTCGAGGGCGAAAACATAAAGGAAATTATCAAACGTGAAGGTGCTTTCGATGTTGAACGTGCCGTCCGTTTGACCAGACAAGTTGCCGCCGCACTTTCTTCTGCCCACGCCGCCGGAATAGTTCACCGAAATCTGACGAGTGAAAAAATTCTTGTAACCCGAATGGCAAATGATGTCGAATTAGTTAAAGTTCTGGACATCGGTTCATTTGATGCAACGGAAGAAAGAGATTTTGAAGAAATGGCTTCGCTTAACGATCTGGCTTATTTATCACCCGAACAATGCTCTGAAGAATCTGAGCCTGATGAACGCTCGGATGTTTATTCGCTTGGCATAATTTTCTATGAAATGCTGACGGGCGAAGTGCCTTTTATGGCGGATACGGCTACGGATTTGATGCTCAAACATTCACAAGTTCCGCCGCCGCCGCTTGCCGCATTTCGTGAAGATATTCCCGAAGAAGTTGAGCCGATAGTTATTCAGGCATTGGCGAAAAATCCCGATATGCGTTATCAATCTGCCGCCGCTTTTGCAGATGATTTGAGTAATGCGGTAAAAGTTTCCGACGATGACGACACGGTTATAATTCCGAAAGTCAATACTGCAACTGCGGGAGCAAATAATAATCTCTGGAAAACGGCATTTATACTTCTTGCGGGAATCGGAATTATGGCATTCGGAATGATTTATCTAACCAATATGAAACAGACCGATCCCGACACGGAATATAAGGTTGATGCCAACGGAAAACCCGTCCAGCCTTTGAATCCGGCAACCGGATTTAATGAAAAAGGCGTTTTTTCAATGGCGGATTATCCCGATCCGACCTTAAATCCCGAAGGGGCGGAAATTTTACCGCCCGATGTCGGAATTGGCGGAGGTGATTATAATAGTTTATGGGATAATAACGGAATACCTCCAGCCGGTGCTCCGCCTACTACTGCAATTGGACCCGGTGGAGAAATAATAACAATTCCCGGAGGAGAGTCAGGTAATCCCTTTGACCCTGATGAGGCTATTTATGACAGCAAGGGAAGAAGAATTTACTTAATTCCCCAAACAACGGATTCTCCTGAAACAAAAGAGAAGGTTAATCCTGAAAAGTCTCCGGCGACAGTAAAACCGACACCGGAAGCAACTACGGACGCAGAAAAGAAACCCGAAACCAAACCGGCAGACAAACTTCCGGTCAAGGAAACAAAAACGAAAACACCACCGGCGGAAAAACCTAAAGAAAAACCCGCTCAACCTTCGACCGGCAACAACAAGGGACAAAGTGGTGTTGAGCAGAATACCTTGTAATAATGGAAAACGGATAACGAAAAATGGAAAATTAAAGAAAAGATTTTTAAATTTTACAGACAATTTTTTATAAAAACCGTTCAAAGTCCAAAATTTTTTTAATCAAAAACTGCGTGAATTATCTCACGCAGTTTTTTTTCGTCGTCAAAAACCAATTTGCTGTGAGCGACATAGCACGGGATTTCAAATGTTAAATCCTGCAGTTTAACCGCATCTTTTGCCGTTATCAGCAACGCTTTTGCATCATTCTTTTTTGCCAGTGCTTCAAGATTTTCAATATCTTTTTGAGTATAAAAATAATGGTCGGGAAATTTTTCAGTTTGAACTACGTTAAAATCTTCATTTTTTAACTGTGCAAAGAAATTATTCGGATTACCCAAAGCACAGAACGCGAGAGATTTAGTGGTAAGTGGTAAGTGGTAAGTGGTGAGTTTTTTGTTGGAGTCTTTTAATTCGATTAAATTAGAGGTTTTATTTGAAGCAGTAATAATAGGACAATCGGGATTATAATCTTTAATTTTTATTTTTAACTTTTCAATTTCTTTGCTCAAATTCGCTCTTGTGATAATTATCAGATCGGCTCTGTTTAAGTTTTCAAGCGGTTCACGTAAAATTCCGGCGGGTAGAGTTTTGCCGTTTCCAAAAGGATTTGTCGCGTCAATTGTAACGATGTCCAAATCGCGTTTAACTTTTAAATGTTGAAACGCATCGTCAAGCACAAATGCCGTTATGCCAAAAGTTTGCTTTACCCAAATTCCGGCTTCGACGCGGTTTGCGTCTGAAATTACAAATGCTTTTCCCAAAAGTTTATTAGCTAATTCAAAAGGCTCATCCCCGGCATTGCGGACATCGGTTAAAATGTTTTTACCGTCGGAAACCAAAACTCTTTTATTTTCATCTTTGCGTTTATAACCGCGTGAAATTATGCAAACCTTTTCGCCCTTTTCTGCTAAAACTTCCGCCGCAAAAGCAACCAGCGGAGTTTTGCCCGTTCCACCGACGGTTATATTTCCAACCGAAATCGTCGGAACACCGAGCGAATAAGATTTAAGCGAGCCTTTTTGATAAAGGGAATTTCGCGTATTGATGATTTTGCCGTAAAGCCAACCGAGCGGAGAAAGCATATTGCAATTATCAAATTAGTTTGTTTTTCACGCAAATTGAATTAAGAGATTTGTAAATGGTAAATAATAAATAGGATGTGACCAAAGTTACAACGAACAATTTACAATTAACGATTTACAATTTACTAATTCTTTTTTCGCGTTCTTTCGCATATTTCGCGGGCAAAATATTCTTATTTTTTATTGGTTGTTTGAATTAATCTATCGAGTTTTATTCGTGCCGAGCCGCTGTCAATGCTTTGTTCGGCGAGACGGGCGGCGTGCATCGGAGTTTTGCTTTTGCCGCCGATCAGAAGTGCTGCTGCGGCATTTATGACGATCAGGTTTCGGGCTTCATCGCGGCGTTTGCTTTCCAAAACTTCACTCACTATTTTGGCACTTTCTACAGCATTTTCTACCTTTAGATTTTTCAGTTCGGCACGTTGAAGTCCAAAATCTTCGGGCGTGATTTCAAATGTTTTAATTTTATTTCCCGTAACTTCCGCCACAAAAGTTTCGCCGTCCAAAGTCAGTTCATCAAGTCCATCTGAGCCGTGAACCACCCACGATTTACGAGTTCCGAGCATTGCCAGAGCTTGAGCCATCGGTTCGATGAGTGAACGATGCCAAACGCCCAAAAGCTGCATCGGAGCTTTTGAAGGGTTTGACAAAGCACCGAGCAGATTAAGACTCGTGCGGATGCCCAAATTGCGGCGGATGTCGGCAACTTGACGCAGATATTGGTGGAAAATCGGGGCAAAAAGAAATGTGATTCCCGCACCGTTTAAGCAGGCTTGAGCAAGGTTCAGATCGCCGGAGATATTTATATTTAGATGGGATAAAAGGTCGGCACTCCCTGTTTTTGTTGTAACTCCGCGAGAAGTATTTTTGGCAACGGTCAAACCTGCTCCGGCAATCACGAAAGCTGAGGCGGTTGAAACATTAAAAGTTTTGACGGGACTTGAACCGGTTCCGGCAACGTCTATATAATTTTTGTGATGAGTCGAAATGGTTAAGGCTTTTTCCTGCATTACGCGAGCCATACCCGCGAGCTCTTCATAGGTTTCGCCCTTGCTTCCCATTGCTACAAGACAGCCGGCAATTTGCGAAAGATTTGCATCTCTATCGGTCAACGCACGGAAAAATTCCGTCGAATCTTTAAACGAAAGATGCTCTCCACGCATAAGACGGACGAGGAATTCATAAAGTGGTGTATCCGCCTTGCTGTTCGCAGGGAACATCGGGGCATCAAGTAGCCAATCTGAACCGGACATAGTTTTTAATTATACTCGAGCGGAAGCAAAAATGTAGATTGAGCGGTTTAGAAATGAGTGTGAACTCTTACAGAAAAAAGCGACAATTAATAACAGAGGATCAAACCCTCATATTTATACTATCTCAAATATCCAGGAAGTTTTGCAAGAGTTTTTTACCATCTTCGGTCAAAATTGATTCGGGATGAAACTGAACTCCTTCGATTTTCAGAGTTTTATGCCGCAAACCCATAATCAGTTTATCTTCCGTTTCAGCAGTAATTTCAAGACATTCGGGCAGACTTTGGCGTTCGACAACCAACGAATGATAGCGTCCCGCTGCAAAATTATTTTTTATGTTCTTAAAAACGCCTGTGTTATTGTGTTTAATAATGGCAGGTTTTCCGTGAACCGGATTTGCCCGAATAACTTTTCCCCCGAAAATCTGTCCGATTGCCTGATGCCCGAGACAAACTCCGAGAATCGGCAGTTTTTCGGCAAAATGTTCTAGGACTGACAAAGTTATTCCCGCATCATCCGGCGTTCCCGGTCCGGGAGATATAAGAATCTTTTCGGGTTTTAAATCATTTTCGATGTCTTCAATCGTAATTTCATCATTACGAAAAATCTTCATATCCGCACCGAGTTCGCCCAGATATTGGACAAGGTTATACGTAAACGAATCGTAATTGTCTATAATCAAAATCATATTTTTTCGAGTTTACGGGAAGCTCCGGTAAGTTTGCAGTTAGTTTGAATTTGAAACCAAAATCCATAACTCTGCAGCTTCCTGCAACACTGCAAATTTTTATTTAAGCATTTCAGCAACTTTTTCGTTTCCGTTTTTCTTTGCCCAAAACAGAGCATCTTCGCCGTTTTTATTTTTGATTGTTTTATCTGCACCATTTTCAAGAAGCAATTTTACAATTTCCTGACGGGTATTTGGATTTAGGGATTTATTTGAAGCGGCGTATAGCAAAGCCGTTGAGCCGGTTTCTTCTTGTTTGTTGACATCCGCACCGTTTTCGATCAGTTTTTTTATAAATTGTGGGTTTGCATCGGTTCTGACAACGACTTCCGCCAGCGGAAACGAACCTTCGCTGTCGGCAATATTCGGGTCGGCTTTATTTTTTAGAAATTTTTCCGCCAAATCAAATCTGCCTTTAATAATTGCCTGATAAAGCGGCGTTTGATTTTTTATTTTGTTATACGCTCCGGTAACATTGACATCCGCATTTTTCTCCAAAAGAAATTCGACGATTTCATCTTTGCCCTGCAAAACCGCCGTATGCAGAGGTGAGTTTCCATTATCATCCTGCATATTTATATCGGCTTTCTCAATCAGAATTTCGGCAATTTTCGGGTCTTTTTCACGAATCGCATAAACCAGTGCGGTGTCGCCTTTTTCATTTTTAGCATTCGGATCGGAACCCGCTTGCAGAAATGCTTTAACAACTTGTCCGTCTTCAAGCCTGATTCCTCTGAAAAATTCTTTTTTGTTAAATTCATAACCTCGCAGTTTCAACATATTGCGAGTCATTTCGGGCGTTGATTCATCTGCCCGCGGTTCGCAGCCGCTCAACGAGAAAATTACTGATAAACAAAAAATAATTGATAAAGTTTTTGAAAACATTTTTTACTCCGTAAATTACGATAGTTATCCGTGCAAATTTCGTTTATCATTCTGTTTAATAAACAATAAAATCCGAGAAAGATTTAATAGTAAAGGGAATTTAATCATTTGTCATTTACAACGCTTTGCGTTTTATAAAAATTTTCAGATATAAAAATAGTTTGATAAGATAGGGTAGCAGTAGAAATCAACAAAAAAAGGAGAGAAGCATTTCACAAAAGAGCTTCCGACAAATATGAAACGAAAAATATTTTTAACTCTGATTTTAACCGCATTTTTGGTAATTTCTGTGTCTTCTCAAGGAATTTCCGAAAGACAGGCAACCGAAAAAGATAGTTCCGCCGAATTAAAATCAAATGCCGTTAAAATGTTAAAAGAAACCGCAAGCGAGATCGAAGGCTTGAGAACAGTAGAAAATAAAATCAGTTTCTCAACCGAAATGGCAAATCTGATGTGGTTTCACGACGAACGAGAAGCCCGAAAAATGTTTGAAAATGTTATCGGTAATTTTACGAATCTGCTTTCGCAATATAATGCCGAAATCAGTCAAATAAAAACTTCCGGTGAAACCATGGAGATATATGAAGTCAGGAATTTACCTGCTCAGGGCGGCATCAAAAATCCATATTTAAAACTTTTTGAAGCCTTATCAATTCGCAAACAAATCGCTCTGTCAATTGCCGAACACGATGCCGAACTTGCGTTCGCTTTTGTTAATGATACGTCCAAACTCATAACCGATAAGGACTTCAAAAGTGGAGCGTGGGGAAGTGATTCTGATCTTGAAGGAGAAATTATAAATGTTATGCGGGTTAAGAATACCGATTCTGCTTTGCGTATCGGAAAAGAGAAATTAAAAGACGGTCTATCTTATTCTCTGTTAAATTTGGCAAAGAAAATTTACGCGGAAGATGCTGAAAAAGGGAGAGATTTTGCCGCTGATATTATTTCCAAAATCAAAACGGATAAATCAAAAACCGACTCATACGTTCTTATCAATGTTCTGAATTTTGGAAAAGAAGATATTAAAGAAGTTCGGAAAAATCCCTCAAAAAAATCCCTTTTTTCAGAAAGCGATTTGCGGGATATTGCAGAAATTCTGGCTCAAAATCTTCTGGCGGAAGGAGAGTTAAGTGAAGATACGATAGAAACTTATGTTGAAATATTAAAACCGTTTTCCCCTTCAGGAGCGGCTCAAATAAAAGCAAAATATCAGGCTTCAAAAAATAAAACTGAAATTAGTGGAGCAAAAATCGGCACTCAACGAGTGAGAGGTTCATTTACTATTGAAGAGACGGATCAAGAGAATTTAACTCCACAGCAAAAAGCCGCCGCCGAAAAAAGAAAAAGTCAGGAAAATCTTCTCAAAGAGTTAGGCACTTTGGATACAAAAAAATTATCCGTCGAGGAAAGGAAAAAATTTACTGAAAAAGGTCGTCAGATTATTGCAACGATGACCGATCCAACCCAAAAAATTATTGCATTAAGCCTTTTAGCCGTGCTGGTTAAACAACTTGGCGATAAGCAACTTGCATCGGAGATGATGTCGCAGGCAAATTCACTAATAAATCCGCAGCCCGTAAATTATATGGATTATATGCACACTTGGATGCTGGTCGGAGGCTTTTCGGAAATAGATGCGGAAAAAGCATTTCCGATGTTGGAGAATATGATCTATCGGCTTAATGATACGATTTCCGCTTTTGTAAAGGTCGGTGAATTTATTGATGT
>JALZKH010000152.1 GCA_030859345.1 Acidobacteriota bacterium
AAAGATATGCCAAAAGTTTGTTCAGAATCGGATTGGACACATTGCAAAACGCCTTGTTTAATCAGAATAAACCAAAGAAACACAGGCAGTTAGAGTTATTCATTGATTTACTGTCGTGTGCTTAGAAGTAAAAAATTAAATTTTACAACTAAAAGTTAAAACTTCTTCCTTTTCGATTTTCGTTATAATCGGAGTATTTTCAGTAATTACTTCTACATTATTATCTCCACCAAATATCAGATAATGTGAAAACTTACCTTCGCTTTCTGGATCATGACAACCTTCATATGATTTTAGCCAAGGAGAATTTAGCCATTGAAACGAACATATAAATCTATCTTTTGTGATTTTATCGTCAAATGTAGCAGAACTAAAATCTCTTTCTGGACAGCATCCTTCATCCATACAAGTGAAAGCAATAACTTCGCCGAAATTTATTAAATATTTTGGATATTTATCAACTCCTTCTGAAGACACTATTAATTTTAGATTATTGTATTCTTTTGATGAGAGCGGCAAAGGAATTGCTGTCAATCCAACAGAAGGATAAAAGGCATCGGTAAATGGTGTTTCCCAACGAATAATTTTAGACATAATATTTTAAGAATTTTGCCGAATTTATTAAATATTTAAGGTTCTCATTTGTGCGACTCCTTCAGAGTCGGAAATCACGTTTCGAATATTCCTAGGGTTGCACTTGCTTCACTCGTTTCACCCTAGGCTATTATATTTGTCGCCTTCAGCGACTTTTTGAACGACGGCATTTTAAACCAAAGCCATTTCGGGAAGTGTAATTTCAATGTGTGCAAGAATATCATCGCTTGAAATTTCGTCTGTGTTTTCGATGTAATAATTTAAGGTTTTCGGCATCGGAAAAGATTCGCCGTCTTCGAGCATTCCTTCGATGTGAAATTCGAGAGCTTCTTTCATATTTGAAATTGTTTCTTCGACGGTCTTTCCTGTTACGACACAACCCAAAACATCGGGCGAATATGCGGAATAATTGTTTTTACCTTTTTCGATGACAATCAAATATTTGTTATTCATTTTTTTAACACCTCAAAATCTATTTTAATTCAGCCTGCTTCAAAATGCTATTTTTTGTTTTCGGATGCAAATCATCTTTCGGATGTCCAGCAACCGTAACCGTTCCGCTTTTTGTTTCGTGTTTATATTGCCGATGACTTCCGCGAGTCCTTTTCAAAAACCAACCGTCTTTTTCAATCAATTTTATAATTTCACGAACTTTCATAAAAGGTTAATTTATCCCCATTTTCTCATAAACATCTTTCAAAGTTACGCTTGCAACTTCTTTTGCTTTTTCTGCACCTTTTTTTAGGATTTTGTTTAATTCCGCATCGTCATAATCTTTGACTTTTTCTTGGAACGGTTTCATATATTCGACGACGACTTCGGCTAATTCCCGTTTGAAATCGCCGTAGCCTTTGCCTTCGAAATTTGCTTCGCATTCTTCGGGAGTTTTGCCGGACATTAGTTGGTAAATTGTCAGAAGATTCGTGATTGCTGGGCGTTCTTCGTTGAAAGTTATTTCTGTTCCCGAATCGGTTACGGCTTTTTTGATTTTGCGTGTAATTGTGTCGGCATCGTCGAGCAAGAAAATCGAAGCGTTTAGATTTTCGTCCGATTTTGACATTTTTTTCGACGGGTCTTTGAGCGACATAATTTTTGCACCGACGGGCGGAATGTAGGCTTGCGGAACGACGAATGTTTCGCCGAAATCGCGGTTAAATCTTTCTGCCAAATCTCTCGTTAATTCAAGATGCTGTTTTTGGTCTTGCCCGACGGGGACGAGATCGGTTTGATAAAGCAGAATGTCCGAAACCATCAAAACGGGATAATCAAAAAGTCCGACGCTTGAACGCTCGGCGTTTCCTTTTGATTTGTCTTTGAACTGTGTCATACGCTCCAATTCGCCCATACGTGCGATGCAGTTTAAAGTCCAAGCAAGTTCGGCGTGTTCGGCGACATCGGATTGAATAAATATTGTAGATTTTTCAGGATCAACTCCCGCCGCGAGATAAATTCTTGCGAGATCAAGAGTCTTTTGTCGCAAAGTTTTCGGGTCTTGCGGAACGGTTATCGCGTGTAAATTAACAATGCAGTAAAATGCGTCGTATTCATCCTGCAATTTCACCCAATTTTTTAATGCACCGAGATAATTTCCGATGTGAAGTTCGCCCGTTGGCTGAGCACCGCTGAAGATTCGTTTTTTCATAAATTGTCGGAACGCCTGCGACCCGCAGGCATTGGACGCTTCCGAGCGTCCAAGAAAAGTTTATTATCTTTAATTTTGATTCAATAATTTAAGTTTGTTGCGTTTGTTTTCGTACCGTCGCACTCATTGCACGCGGGTCGCGTCTCGTTCCGTCGGTTATCCGATTGCATCAAGCAATGTAAAAAGTCCAATCCAAAATGGACGAATGATTAGATCAAAAAGTCCCATAAAAACAAAAAGCAACAGAAGCATAAACCCGAATTGTTCGATCAAATCCAACATTGGTTTGAAACTGTCGGGAACGAAATTTGATAAAATCTTGCCTCCGTCAAGCGGTGGAATCGGTAAAAGATTAAAAACTGCCAGAGATAAATTCAGAAGCATCAGGTTTCCAACAAAAATCACAAGTGGGTTATTGGTTTTACTACTAAAAAATTGTTCGGGCAGAAATCCCTGCGTCATAAGAATTTTGGCTAAGGCGATTCCGATTATCACCAGAACCATATTTGCCAAAACTCCGGCGATTGAAACCCAGAAATTTCCTTTCTTGTAATCAGTCCATTTTCGCGGATTAACCGGAGTCGGTTTTCCCCAACCAATCAACGGAACCGCACCCCAAGCTCCGCCAATCGCTGAAAAAACAAAAGCCGCAACGGGAATTACGATAGTTCCGATGATGTCCGTATGTTTGACCGGATTAAGCGTAACGCGACCGAGCATATATGCCGTGTCATCGCCCCATCTGTGTGATGTCCAAGCGTGTGCAGCTTCGTGAACGGAAACCGCCAAAAATAAATTTACCAGAAAAATTATTAAATGACTGAGTAGTTCAGCCGTGAAAACATTATCCATTTTTTAACTCCAGAATGATTGCAAAAACAACTGCTAAAAGTAATACGAAATAATCTATTATGTTGTTTTTAGAATTAAATTGTGCCATTCTTTTGCCATAATACAAAATCGTTGAGTCAGAGAATTACACTGAAAATAATTTTTTTCAGAGCGGAGCTATTAATTAAAAAATACAAAATATGAAAAATCACATTGTTATTATCGCCAGTGAGTTTAAGGGAAATGAATTTATCGAAGAAGTTCAAAAAAAAGGTTGGCACGTAACGCTGATAACACGTGAAGATTTGCACGATAGAGATTGGAATTGGACGAATTTAAATGAGGTCGAATATGTTGCAAAAGATGCAAGGGAAGACGAATATTTGCAGGCAGTCATCAAATTGGCGGCGAAACAGCCGGTTCATCACGTTGTCGGAATGGACGAATTCGACGTTTTACCATCGGCACGAGCGAGAGAATATTTGCAAATTTTCAAAGGTTTGAGCCGTTCACATGCTTTGCGTTTTCGGGATAAATTGACAATGCGTAATATTGCTTCTTCAAACGGAATTGATTGTCCCGAATTTATCGGCGTTTTTAATCCGAAAAACATTAATGATTATTTGAAAAGAGTTCCCGCCCCCTGGATCGTTAAGCCACGAACGGAAGTTTCGGCATTCGGCATCCGAAAATGCGAAACGGCGGAAGATGTCTGGAATGTTTTGACCGAACTCGATTCACGTAATACCTGGCGGGATCATCCATCAAAATATCAGATTGAAAAATTCATCGAAGGCAATGTTTATCACGTTGATTCGGTCATCGAAAACGGCAGAGTCGTTGCTCAAGGGATAAATGAATACGGCACAACGCCTTTTAATGTCGCCCACGGCGGAATTTTTACAAGTTCGACAGTTGAGTATAAATCTAAAGAACGCAAAGATTTAGAGCGTTTGAATCGGAAATTACTAAAAGCATTCAAACACGAAAGAGGAGTCGCTCACGCCGAATTTTTGAAATCCGATGAAGACGGAAAATTCTATCTTGTTGAAGTCGCCGCACGAGTCGGAGGAGCATACATTGCCAATGTCCACGAACACGCTATCGGTTTCAATCTCTGGCGTGAATGGGGAAAACTCGAAACTGCAACGGAAGAAAATCCATACAAAAAACCTAAAATCCGTAAAGAATATGCGGGCATTGCACTCGCACTTGCAAATCAGGAACATCCCGACACTTCGCATTATGCGGACGAAGAAATTGTGTATAGAGTCAATAAACCAAATCACGTCGGTTTGATCTTCCATTTAAAAAGCAAAGAGCGTTTGGAGGAATTACTAACGGAATACAGGACACGAATCACCAATGATTTTCTCGAAATCGCTCCTGTCAAAGAGCGTTATGATGCTTGAGAAAAATTAAAAGGTAAAATGAGAAAAGGCAAAATTGATTTATCGGTTTTGCTTTTTTTCATTTTCAAACGGTATTCTAAATTCTTTTATGAAACTCGAACTTAAAACAAACGCGGAAGTTCTCGAACACGATCTTAATCAGTATTTTTCTGAATTGCTGAGGTTTGAATCAATCAATAAAACGGAAAAATCGGAAGTTTATAAAAAGATTGCACCGAAAGTTTTAGAACTTTTGAATGCGATCGTTTTGGAGAATTATGCTCCGCAATCTGCTGAGAATGATTTAAAAGAATCAATTTCGGTCGCCGCCTGGAATATCGAGCGGGGAAGTTTTTTGGACGGAATAATTAATAAACTTGAAAATCACGAAGATTTAAGAAATAAAGATTTATATTTGCTAACCGAACTCGATTACGGTATGGCACGCAGCGGAAATTATTTTGTGGCACGCGAAACCGCTAAAAAATTGAAATTGAACTATGCTTTCGCTCCTGTTTATATCGCGTTGCAAAAGGGAAGCGGGATTGAAGCGGAGGTTGAAGGCGAGAACAAACAGTCAATTCACGGTTTGGCGATGTTTTCAAAATATCCTTTAAAAAATGTTCACGCCGTTCCCCTGCCGAATGGGAAAGATAAAATGGAAGGCAAAGAAAAACGGCTCGGATTCCTTCGTGCTTTGATTGCCGATGTTCAGCATCCGCTTGGAACTTTTCGTGCCGTAACGATTCATCTGGATGTGCATTGTTCACGCCGACACAGGCAAATGCAGGTTGAATTAGTCTTAAAACATCTTGAAACTCTACCGCGTCTGCCGACAATTTTCGGCGGTGATTTTAATACGACAACCTATAATGCTCAGAATGCAACCCGTGCAATTTTAGGCTTTTGGCATCGCGTTTTGATGGGCGTAAAACGGGTTGCGAAAGATCATTATCCATATCCCGACAGGCGTTTCGAAAAAGGTTTGTTTGATGAATTCAGAAATTACGGGTATGAATACAAACAATTTAACGAAGCGGGAGTCGGCACGCTTCATTACGATATGGAAAATGCCGCTTACAACACAAATCTGGGCGATTGGGTTCCTGCCTGGTGTTTTCCCTTTATTTTCTGGGCATCACGCAAAGTCGGCGGAAAATTTTCGATGCGGCTTGATTGGTTTTTCGGCAGAAGAATCGAACTTGCTCCCGGCACAAAACCGAAAACCATCGGCGATTTAACAAACAGAGAAGGCACGCCGCTTTCCGATCACGATGCAATCGCTGTGGACTTTGTATTGCCGAAAAGTTAAACTCATAGGCGAATTAAGAAATAGAACGCGGATTACGCGGATTCGGCGGATTTTCGCAGATTTATTTTTTATATTTGATCCGCGAAAATCTGATAAAGTTGCGTAACCCGCGTTTTATTATTTAAAAAGTTTTACTTTCATCACTCGATTATTTGGAGAATATTTAAAAATGTCAGAAGTATCATTTTGTCAGACGCTGAGCTTTAATTCGGAAACATTCGATTACGAATCGGTTGAGCAAACTAACGGAAACGCAACGGTTATAAAATTCGAGGTTGACCAAAAAGAGGTCAGTCCGGGCGATGTCGTTTTGGTTTTGGATGGTTCGGAAATCGTTTTCCACGGAATGGTCGGAGCAATCGAGGATGGAACTGCAATTGCCTCGGATCCGAAAGGTTCACTTTTGCCCGCAACCATACAGTAAAAACTTTTTGCAAGTAAGCGGATAAATGGATTTTCTTAATTTTTCATTTTCCGCTGTCCATTTTCCGTTATTTGACGTTCATCCAGTTATCACCCGCACCGATTTCGACGGTTAGCGGAACGTCTAATTCAACCGCCGACTCCATTTCTTTGGTAACGATTTCTAAAACTTTCTCGACCTCATCATTCGGCGATTCGAGCAGAAGTTCGTCATGAACCTGCATAATTACTTTGGTTTTCAGACCCTCGCGTTTTAAAGCCTTATCAACTTTAAGCATCGCAATTTTTACAATGTCAGCAGCAAATCCTTGAATTGGCATATTGATAGCTTCACGCTCCGCCCTTGAACGCACATTGTAATTACGGTCATTAATTGACGGCAAATATCTGCGTCGTCCCATAACTGTCGAAATATAACCTTGCTCTTTAGCAATTTCCGGCGTTTCTTCCATAAAGGTTTTGATGCCTTTATATGTTTCGTAATAATCTTCAATAACTTCTTTGGCTTCGGAACGTGAAATTCCGACTCTTTGCGATAAACCGTAGGCTTCAACGGCGTAGGCGATGGCGAAATTGACGATTTTTGCCAAACGGCGTTTTTCTTTTAATTCTTCATCCGTTTTTGCATCGAAAACTAATTTTGCGGTTTTGGTGTGAATGTCTTCGTTATTTTTGAAGGCTTCGAGCATCACTTCATCTTTTGTAATGTGTGCCAAAATCCGCAGTTCGAGCTGTGAATAATCGGCAGAGATCAATTTATTTCCTTCTTCAGGAACAAATGCACGGCGAATTCGGCGACCGACTTCGGTTCTGATCGGAATGTTTTGCAAATTTGGATCGGAAGATGATAAACGCCCCGTCGTTGTTACGGTTTGATTCAAATTTCCGTGAATTCTGCCGTCGTCGTCAATTAAGGTCGGCAAAACGTCCGAATATGTTGCTTTGATCTTATCCAATTCGCGGAATTCGATAATTAAATTGGCAATCTCATAAGTTTCGCCGATCTCCTGCAAAGCGTCTTTGCTCGTCGAGATTTTGCCCGTCGGAGTTTTGTGGCGTGTTTCGATATTTAATTCCTGCAAAACTTCGCCAACCTGTTTGGGTGAATTAGTATTAAATTCACGTCCCGCCAGTTCAAAAATTTTCTCGCTGATTTTTTCGATCTCGCCTTTTAAAAATTCGGAAGTTTCGTTCAGACTTTCAACATCAACTTTTAATCCAGCCAGTTCAATTTCAAACAAAACGGGGACAAGCGGCATTTCAATCTCTTCGTAAATTTCCTGAAGTCCGTCTTCTTCGATTTGTTTAAATAAAAGCGGTGCGAGCTGAAATGCAAAGTCGGCATTTTCAGTTGTGCGATATTGGTTTTCCGCCCATCCTTCGGGAATTTCATTTGCCGGATCGGTATTCAAATTAAGTTGTGCAAGCGTTGCCAAATCATATTTTGAACGGCTCGAATCAAGCAAATATGCAGCGATCATTGTATCGTCGGTAACGGATTCGGGTTTGATTCCGAGTTTGTTTAAGACCGCCAAATTCATTTTGTAATCGTGTGTGCATTTTGATAAAAAACCGTTCGATAAGATATCACCGAGTTGTTTGATCGCTTCATCTTTATCGTCTTTGAAATTTTCGAGGTCAATGTAATTACTGAATCCGCTTGCGGTCGCAATCGCTACGCCGAGTGGTTTTTCTTTGGCGTAAGAATCGGCTTTGTCAGCGGAATTTGAATCATCAACCACGAAACTCCAGTTTTCCGTCTCCCAAAGTCGGCGAATTAATTTGTCTAAATCTTCTCGTGTATCCACAATGTGATAACGCCTATTCGTTTGAACAATCGGTGAATCGAGATTATCAAAAAGCGGTGCAGAATCAGCAAATTCGCGGGTTAGAGTGTTAAATTCCAGTTCACGGAAAAGTTTATAAGCAAGTTGACGATCCGGTTCTTCGTGTTTCAGATTTTCCAAATCCAGTTTTATCGGAACTTCAGTATGAACAGTTGCAAGTTCGAGCGATTGGCGTATGTCTTCTTGATTGTCTTTCAGAGAATTCCGATAAGTTTTATGTTTAACTTCATCGGCATTTTCCATTGCACCTTCTGCCGAGCCGTATTTTAAGATTAATTTTAAAGCACCTTTGGCACCGATGCCTTTGGCTCCCGGAATATTATCAATCGAATCGCCCATCAAACCCAAATAATCAATGATTTTATCCGGCGGCAGACCAAATTTGTTTTCAACCCAAGCTTCATCGCACCATTCAACGGGCGGAACGGGAACTTTGCGTTTGAGATTCTGCGAATTTTGCCGCATACAAATAATATACGGATCGCTGACAATTTGACACAAATCCTTATCATTGGAAACAATTACAGCTTGCAAATCCTGTTCTTTGCATTGGATTGCAAGCGTTCCGATTATGTCATCGGCTTCAAAGCCGTCTATTTTCAAAATCGGTATATTAAACGCTTCGCAAACCTTTTCTATATATGGCAATTGCGAAGCCAATTCTTCCGGCATATCTTCGCGGTTTGCTTTGTAATCAGCATAAGCATCATGCCGAAAAGTCGGTGCGGCGGAATCGAAAACGGCGGCGATATAATCGGGCTTTTCGTCCGCCAATAATTTGCGTAAGATATTCGTAAATACAAAAACGGCTTGCGTAATCTGTCCTTTTGAATTCCGAAGAGGTTCACTTCTTGCTCCCATCGGTGCGAAATAAGCCCGAAATATGTGCGACATCGAATCAACTAAAAATACTCGTTTGGGTTCTTTTTTACTCATTTTTATAAATTTATTTGCTAAATTAGTATGTGCTTGAATCATAATTAAAGATATAAAGAGTTACAAGACAGGGAAAATTTTGTTTGGAATTTCGCCGCTTTGGTTTGACAGTAAAAACTGCTTAGGCTATTCTGTTTCTTCGTTTTTATTAAGCTAAACGATTTTTGAAGTTGATGAAGGTATTATTTTCTGTTCTTTGCAGTGTTGTTTCATCACAACAATTTTATAAATGTGACCGGATCGTCTAGGGGTCTAGGACACCGCCCTTTCACGGCGGCAACACGGGTTCAAATCCCGTACCGGTTACCAATTTTTTATTTACTCGTCACGAAATACATTTAATGTTCGCTTGAATTTCGGGCGGCTTTTTTATTTTAAATAGAGAGAAGCAGAATTTTTTGAAACCAACGGCGGGAAATTTTCATCATAGAAACGCCTTTATAAAATATTTAATAAAACACAAAAAATTATGATACGAAAATATTTATTAGCAATATTAGTTTTAATTATCGGATTTATATCTGTTAATGCTCAAACGAATCAGGAAAATTGGGATAGAGTGATTATTTTGCCGTTTGAAAATACTTCAAAAGCCGAGTTTAACTGGGTTGGCGAAAGTATTGCGGATTCTTTGACGGATTTGCTGAAAGTTCCGAGTCTTAATGTAGTTTCCAATCAGGAACGCCAGATCATTCAACAGCGTCTGAAAATTCCTCTGACGGTGCTTCCGTCTCTGGCAACTTCACTGCGTCTTGCCAGGGAAGGACGAGCAAGTATTTTGGTTTTCGGTAAATATAATGTAGTCCCGGCAACTGACGAAATAGCTTCGAGCGTGAATATCACTTCAAAGATAATTCGTGTTAACGAGGGAAGATTTTTAAGCGAAGACTTGCCCGATGGCAGACAGGTTATCCGCGATATAAATTTGAGCGATGCTCTCGGAAATTTACAGACGATTCAAGGACAGCTTGCGTATCAGATTCTTTATCAACGGGATAAGGCTCTGGCTTTTTCGCAAAATGAGATGATCGAAACGGCAAACAAAGTTCCGCCAAAAGCATTTGAGGCTTATATAAAAGGTTTGTTAACTCCTGAAACGAAGATGCAGATTCGTGCAAATTTTTTCATCAATGCAATGCGGGAATATGCTGAAAAAAGAGAAAACGGAGTTTATGCAGATGCTGCTCTTGAGCTTGGACATTTATTCTTAAACCAAAAGAAATATGGGGACGCGATAGATTTTTTCTCGAAAATTCCGCAGAAAAATAATCAATATGCAGAAGCGGCGTTTTATACCGGACTTATTCATTGGCAGCAGAAAAATTATGAACAAGCGTTAGCCGTTTTACGACCTTTGGCGGAAGATTTGAAATTAACCAGCGTCTATAACACGATTGGAGCAATCGCGGTTCAGGCATCGCTTGATGAAAAGAAAAATGATGCGAAATCAGCTGCATTGTTAAATGAAGGAATCGAATTATTGAAAAAGGCAGCCGTCTCTGCTGATGAAGAAATGAATCCGCACTTTAATTACGGATTCGCTTTATATTTACAAAATGATTTTAAGAAAGCCGCCGAGGAATTCAGACCGGTTCTGGCAAATAGTCCGCGGGACGGTGAAGCTTATTTTTTGCTTGCAAAGACCTTATATAAGATTAACGATAAGGAAACCGCCGATCAGATGGACAATCAAGCCAGACGCTTTTTAACGCTCGGCAACAGATATGCAAAGCTCGAAAGCGATTGGAAAAACGGCAAAACCAACGGCATAGATTTGCGTGTCAAACAGCCGACACGGAGAGAATTTATCAGCGTTATATTGATAAATAATAAAGTTAATACAACGGTTCAGACTCCGGTTGATGAAATAAAGAAATTACTTGCCCAAGCTCAGGAGTATTATAAAAAAGGTGAAGATAACGAGGCTGAAAAAGTTTTGGTAAGAATTAGAACCAGTGAGCCGATGAATTCGGAAACTTATCTTTTATCCGGTAAAATTTTCCTCCGACGCGGCGATTTAGAGCAGGCGATCAGTTCATTTAAGACGGCATTATTCTGGAATAATCAATTGGTTGATGCCCACGTTGCACTCGGAAGAATATTTATGCAGAAAGGCGATTGTCTGCAGGCAAAAAATTACTCGCGTTCAGCTATGGAAATTTATAAAGAGGACGAAAATGCTCAGGCATTTGAGCGACAAGTTGAAAGATGTTCCAAATAGTGTAACTTTTTATCGAAAAGACAGGCTCAAAATTTGTTTTTGAAGTAATTTATAAGATGAATTTTGAGTCTTGAATTTTGTCAGAACTATGATGTTTATTAAGTGATATTAAGTTTTTGAAAGTTTTTTAATCCCGCCTGTAAATTGTGGCACGCTATGTGCAATAGTTAAAAGTGGCTAGCTTGATGCAGTTAATCAAGACCCCGCCGCCAACACTTCTTCGAGCGTGGTATGCCACTACGTTTGACCACCTTCCGAGCGTTCCTACAGTTGTCCTTCCTATTATGAGCCGAGTCGAAAAGACCCGGCTCTCCTTCTTTTAAATCCCGTTTTATTATGATTTTCTTGTTTTTATCGGACTTTTAGTGTTTCTACGCGGAATCAATCACTTTGAACAGATATATCAGTATTTATAATTTTCAAAGTATTCAATTTGACGCATATGATAGTTTATTCACACAAGTTGACAAAATTTGACACAAACTAAATGACAATTTTTGGATTATTCGTTCAGATTGACAGTTTTGCCAAAATAAATGTATTCAATCTGACAGCTTTACAAAATAAAAAAGTATTCTGTTAAAATGTTTTAGATGAAAATTTTGTCAAAACTCAAAAACAATCTCCCATCTGCAAAGTCCGCACTTCTTGCAATTGTTTCGGCAATTCTTTTAATTTTGGCTTTCCCTGATTTTGAATTTTGGTTTCTAGCCTGGTTCGCTCTAATTCCGCTTTTTATCGCAATTGAGCGGGAAAGAGAATCTTTTACAAAATCTTTCTTACTAGGCTGGTTGTTCGGCATTGTTTTCTTTTTCGGAAGTTGCTGGTGGCTCACATTTGCACCGATCACTTATGCAAAAGTTCCGGCTTTATTAGCATATTTTCTGCTGCTCTGTGCAACTATTGCGACTGGTTTTCCCTTAGCAATTTTCGGCGGAATTTTCTCTTTATTTCTAAAACGCTTCGGAGTTTGGGGAATCCTGTCTGCTCCATTTCTCTGGACGGCACTAGAATTTTTAAGACTTTGGACAACGGGAAATAATTGGAATGCGATAGGTTATTCGCAGGCATTTAATGAAAATCTAATTCAAGCAGCAAGCATCGGCGGCGTTTCTTTAATCAGTTTTGCGATCACATTATTTAATGCTTATATTGCTTTAAGTATTGTGAGGATATTTATACAAAGAAAGACTTTCAAAAACCGAATTGATTGGACACTTTTAGTTTTGATCTTTTTTATACTTTCTCTGATCACAACCATTCCGGATTTATTAACAAAAAATCAAAACCGGCAAAATGAGATTACATCTCAAGTAGTAGCCCTTCAACCAAACGTCCCGATGAGCGGTTTGAACAGAGCAAAGTGGAGAAATCTCCGCCAAAGACAAATTGATTTAGCCGAAAACGCTTTGTCAGAACTTATAAACCAAAAACCAATCACCAATCACCAATCACCAATCACCGTCATTCTCCCCGAATCGCCGATGAATTTCCAATATGAAGAAGATACTGAATTTCAATTTTTCATAAATGAATTTGCGACAAGAAATAATGTTTCGGTTTTATTCAATTCCGCCGAACCTGACAGACGCAGGGAATTTAGTTACTTTAATTCGGCAGTAATGATAAATGAAAAGGGCGAAAAGGTCGCTCAATACGACAAGGTTTATCTTCTGCCGTTTGGCGAAAAAGTTCCTTTGCCTGAATCAATCGAATGGATTATTCCCACAATGGTTGGCAGATTTTCGTCGGGGGAGGAATACGATCTGTTGCCATTCGGCGATGCAAAAGCGGGTGTGATGATCTGCTTTGAGTCGCATTTTCCGTCGCTTTCACGCGAATATGTGCGAAACGGTGCGGATGTTTTGGTGGAAATGACCAACGATGGATATTTAGGCAACACGCCTGTTTTGCGGCAGCATTTAGCAAGTGCGGTTTTTCGTGCTGTTGAAACGAATCGTCCTGTTCTGCGGGTTACAAATGTCGGAATTACGGCTTATATAAATGAACGCGGCGAAGTTTTAGACGCGGCGGATGTTTACACGGAAGCCACACGAGTTTGGTCGGTTTCAAAGTCGGATGGCAAGCAAACAATCTATGTTCGATACGGCGAATGGTTCGCCTGGATTTGTTCTATTGTAAGTTTGGCTTTGTTGTTTTTATGTTTTTGGAGCAGGAAGGATTTAACCACGGATAAAATCGGATAAGTATGAAATACACAAAACGAAATCTATTTATTTCAATTTTAACAATAGTCCTGCTTTATTTTTCAGGTTATATTATTTTCCGACAAACAAATATGGAAATTTGGGAAGAAGATGAAAACGCTTACGTCATTTTTCCTGAGAATAAAATCCTTTATTATGTTTATCGTCCTGTTAGTTTGATTGACGGAAAAATTACGGGAATGAGATTTCATATCGGGCGGCATCAATAGAATGGAATTAACGGAACTAAACACAAAATACGACGAGATAAAAGAAAAAGTTAGCCAACTCGGGAGGTTTCTTTGACGCACCTGCAAAGGAAACGGAGCTCAAAAATTTAGAAACTCAAATGTCCGAACCCGATTTTTGGGACAATCAGGAAAAAGCACAAAAAATCGTTCAAAAACGCAGCCGCATTGAAAAGGCTCTGGAAAGTCAGGATAATTTTGAAACGGCAATTTCGGATGCCGAAGTTTTGTTTGAATTTGCCGAAGCGGACGAAGATTCGGCGAATGAATTGGAAAGTTTAATAAAAAAACTCGAAGCGGAGGTTGATGAAGCGGAAACGCAGGTTTTGCTTTCGGGCGAAACGGATGAGAATAATGCGATCTGCTCGATTCAAGCCGGAGCAGGCGGAACGGATGCACAGGATTGGTCGGAAATGCTGATGCGGATGTATATTCGCTGGGCGGAAAATAAAGGTTTTAAGGTCGAAATTTTAGACGAAACGGCAGGCAGCGAAGCGGGCATAAAATCTGCGACATTTCGCGTCGAAGGCGAATATGCTTACGGTTTGCTGGCGGCGGAAGCGGGTGTTCACCGCCTGGTCAGAATTTCGCCATTTAATTCAGGCGGAAGCCGTGAAACTTCCTTCGCATCATTTTTTGTATCGCCCGAAATTGACGATGACATCGAGATTGAAATAAATGAAAGTGATTTGCGGATTGACACATATCGTGCATCGGGAGCGGGCGGACAGCACGTAAATGTTACGGATTCAGCAGTTCGCATAACACATATGCCGACAAACATTGTTGTAACCTGTCAAAATCAGCGTT
The DNA here is from genome assembly GCA_030859345.1 of Acidobacteriota bacterium. Classification (GTDB taxonomy): domain Bacteria; phylum Acidobacteriota; class Blastocatellia; order Pyrinomonadales; family Pyrinomonadaceae; genus Aridibacter. Next base: position 14,463 of record JALZKH010000152.1, read on the forward strand.
CGCAACTGCAAAATAAAAACGTCGCAATGCAGGTTCTGCGTTCCAGACTCTATGAGTTGGAAATGGAAAAACGCCGTGCCGAAACCGCCGAACTCGAAGATTCAAAACAGGATATTTCCTTCGGTTCGCAGATCCGCAACTATACTTTGCAGCCGTATCGTTTGGTTAAAGACACACGCACAAAGTTTGAAAAGACTGATGTTGACAGCGTTTTGGACGGCGATATTGATGAATTTATAAAAGAATTTTTGCTTTATAAAAAAGGAGTCAGCGGATAGAAGTCAGCTTTTTCTTGGGATATTTTATTTTTATGTTAATATTGTTTTGAACGATTCTCAGAAATAATTTTGAATAGACTTCGTTAGTTTATTTAGCAGATAATTTTTCAATGATTTAAATAATCTCCCAAATCATAAAACCTTTAGTAATGGCAACCCGAACAGCAAAAAAAACTACTTCTAATACGAAAACTCAGTCGAGATATAATGAAATTGTCGGCATCGCTTTGGCGGCTTTGGCGGTTTTATTATTTTTATGTTTGGTTACGGCGAGCGAAACCGATCCGAATCTAAATACAAGCACGACTTGGAACGAAACGCAAAATTGGATCGGAATAGTTGGTGCAATTGTGGCTGATGCTTTTTTTCAGGTGTTCGGATTAATGGCTTATATTCTGCCGATTTTGCTGGGTGTTATCGGGATAAGATTTCTGTTTTCAAAAACTCTCTACACACCGCCAGCCAGAATTATAGGTATTTTGCTTTTTGTTTTAACCGGAGCATCTTTATTTTCACTATTCGGATTTTATGGCGGCATTGTCGGGGGATTTTTCACGGATGTTTCCGTTTCACTTCTAAACAATATCGGCACGGGGATTTTATTTATAACCTTATTTTTAACTTCGCTTATTCTTATTACAAATTTTTCTTACGCATCGTTTTTGGAAAGTTACGATATTGCATGGAATAATTTCAAAATCCGTTTTAATGAATGGTCATCGAAATACCGCAAGATGAAAACGGAACACGAACAAACAGTTATCGAAGGCGAAAAAGATGTAAAACCGAAGGTTGAGAAATCCGATAAAACTGAAAAACCAAAAATTGTTACAGCCGAGAAAAAAGAGAAATTTAGTGATAAATTTTCCTCAGCTCTCAAAATACTAAGTGAGCCGCCTACTAAAACTGAAGATGAAAAGCCGGCAATTATTGACGAATCCGTTGTCGGGAAAAAAGAATCCGCACCGATTGCCGAAAAAACGGAAACTTCAAATGTCGAGACACCAACCGAAAAAGCAAACGCGGCGACGGCAAACGGAAATGGAACAGGTGTTATGGATTTAGTTGCGGAAGCAAATAAAATTCCGATCAAACCGATTCAGCAGACGGGCGAACTCGATGTAGATTTTGTCGAAGATTTTGAAGAAGATGAAATAAAGGAAAAAGCAGTAGAAAAACCGAAATTACCACCGCAGGATTTTGCCGATTACGAATTGCCGAAAATCGAATTCCTGAATCCGCCGCCGCCTCGGGTTGAACAGAAAGATGCGGAGCTGTATGCGATTGCGGAAGACTTAGTTGAAAAAACAAAAGAATTTAATGTAACCGGAAAAGTTGTAAATATCGGTCAAGGTCCGGTCGTAACAACTTACGAATTCAAACCCGATCCGGGCGTGAAATACTCGCGTGTAACGAACTTGGTTGATGATTTGTGTCTGGCATTAAAAGCCGAATCAATCCGCATCGAACGCATTCCGGGTAAGGCTTTTGTCGGCATTGAAGTTCCGAATAAAGAACGCGAAACGATATTTTTGCGGGATGTGATTGATTCCGATAAATTCAGACAATCGAAATCTCTTCTAACAATCGCTCTCGGCAAACGAATAGACGGTTTGCGGCAGGTTGCCGATTTGGGAGCGATGCCTCATTTATTAATCGCCGGAGCAACCGGAGCGGGAAAATCCGTCGGCGTAAATTCGCTGATTGTTTCGATACTTTACAAGGCAAAACCAGATGAAGTGAAGTTCATAATGGTTGACCCGAAACGCCTCGAACTCGGTGTTTATGCAGATATTCCGCATCTCGCCACGCCGATCATTACCGATCCGAAACGAGCCGCAATTTCCTTGAAATGGGCGGTCGGCGAAATGGAAAAACGCTACAAAGACCTCGCCGGTTGGGGTGTGAGAAATATAAAAGGTTTTAACGAGGAAGTTGAACGAAAAAATAAATTAAATGACTTTGACGAAGACGGGAATCCGCATGAGACATTATATTATATCGTGATAATTATTGACGAATTAGCGGATTTGATGATGGTTTCGGGAAAAGAAGTCGAGATCTCTATTACACGCCTCGCACAGATGGCTCGTGCCGTCGGAATTCATTTGGTGCTTGCCACGCAAAGACCTTCGGTTGATGTAATTACGGGTTTGATAAAAGCAAATTTCCCGTCGAGAATCGCTTTTCGTGTTTCATCAAAAATTGATTCCCGCACAATCATTGACGGAAACGGTGCGGAAAATCTGCTCGGCAAGGGCGATATGCTCTATTCGAGCGGGAGACTGCCGTATCGCGTTCACGGAACTTATGTTGACGAAAAAGAAATCCGTAAAATCGTCGAACACATAAAAGCTCAAGGAAATCCTGAATATAATGAGGAGATCACAAAATCCGAAGAAGAAATGGATACCTCAGGTGATCTGCCGGGCAGAAGTGATGATCTATTCGGAGATGCACTCAAAACAGTTGTTGATTCAAAACGTGCCTCAACCTCGCTTCTCCAACGCCATTTGCGAATCGGTTACGGGCGTGCTGCCGCGATTCTTGACGCACTCGTTGCCGAAGGTTATATCGGCGAAATGGACGGCAGCAAGCGTGCCAGACCAATAACTCAAAAAGCCTACGAAGCGGTTCAGGAAATGGAAGAAGGCAGAGAATTTTAAAACTAAACCACTCTGCATTGGAAATGCAGAGGTTTAATGTGGACTGAAAGTCCTAATCCAGAATGAATTTGTCATTCTTGCTATTTGAATCTTGCCGATGATGCTCCAAGTAGGCTTGTACAAT
>JALZKH010000163.1 GCA_030859345.1 Acidobacteriota bacterium
GAGTCTTGAAAAGTATATTGATTCGGCTCGTTTGAGTGCTTACCTTTACAAAATTGAAACTAACGCTTGGGAAATTGTTTGTGATGAATTCGGTTTTGAAGTGAATTGGTTTAGAAAACTTTCAAGAAATTTGAGTTTTGCCGTCGAAATGATGGATGCAAAAGATGAACTTATGAAAGAAATGGCTTTCTCTAAAGATGAAGCGGTTGAATTTATGAAGGATATTTGGGATGTGGAAAGTTTTGAAGTTAAAACAGTTGAACAACTTATAAAACAATACCGATCATTTATTGAAGATATTTAATCTTTTTTGTCTTTTGGTGAATATCCTTTCGGTCTTCCGACTTTGCGATCTTTAACAAGTTCCAAATCAGATTCCTTGATGAAATTATCGCGTCCGATTTTTACAGCGGGCAAACGGTTTTCAGCTACAAGTTGTTGCACCCGACCAACCGAAACGCATAATTTTTCCGCAACTTGTTTTGTTGTTAAATAATCCGTTTCTTCCATACAAAAAAGGTAGCAAATTTTATTAAAAAAATCTAGTGAAAAGACTATATTTAACTTGCTTTATCCTAGTGTATTCACTATAATAAGAGAGTAGTAAAAAATAAAAAAACAAGTGAGGTTAAATCAAAAAAATGTATATCTTGAAAAACGAAAATCAAATTCAAAACGCGATCAAAAGAGCAAAGAAAATCAAGCCGAAAGTTAAAGTTATCAGCTTTGGTAAATACTTGGTAACAGGCTCAAAAGGAAATCTTTACACAGTTGTTTGTCGCAAAGATGAAAGGACAAACAACAAAGTTGTGCAATGTTCGTGTAAAGCGGCGGAAAGATGTATGCCGTGCTTTCATTCGGCGGTTGCCATTGCACAACATATCTATTTAGCAGAATCGAAACAAATCACAAAGGCTTAGAAAAATTGCAGTTTTTCTAAGCCCTTAAATATCCGAAAGGAATCTTCAACAAAACCAACGGACACGCTAATTATAGCGTGTCCAACCAAAAAGGAAAACATCAAATTATGGCTGGACAAATTATTAAACGAAAAGATAACAAATGGTTAGTCAGAATCTTTCTAGGACGCGACACAGACGGGAAAAGAAAGTATTTCAATAAAACCATTAACGGCACAAAAAAAGATGCTCAAAAGTTTTTGACGGCGAAATTAAGAGAAAAAGATTTAGGCATTTTTGTCGAACCCGCTTCGATGTCATTAAATAAATATCTTGATAAATGGCTTGATGAAATTGCAAAACCTAGATTACGCGAAAGCACATACAATCAATATGTTTGGGTTATCAAAAAATATGTTCGTGAAAAACTCGGACAAATCAGATTGTGTGATTTGCAAGCCTATCAAATCCAATCACTTTACAGTCAAATGTTAAAGCAAGGTTTATCTTCAAGAACAGTTCGTTATACACACACAGTTTTATCAACTGCATTAAAACAAGCGGTAAAATGGAAAATGATTATTCAAAACCTTTGCGATAACTGTGAATTACCACGCAAGGAACGCAAAGAAATGAAATGTTTTTCATCAGAAGAAACCGCCAAATTTTTGGAAACAGCAAGATCAAATAAATGGTTTTCTTTATTTTTGATAGCGATTGAAACAGGAATGCGACCAAGTGAATATCTTGGTTTGAAGTGGAATGATATTGATAATCAACAAAAGTATTTGAGCGTTCAACGTAGTGTTTTTGAAAAAAAAGGTGGTGGTTATAAATTTACCGAACCCAAAACATCTTCAAGCCGTCGAGTAATCACACTTTCAAATTCAGCGATAAAAGAATTGAAAAACCATAGACGCAAACAGTTAGAAGAAAGGTTGAAATTAAAAGAAATATACAACGATTTAGATTTGGTTTTTGCTACGACTTTGGGAACGCCTATGATAAGAAGGAATTTGACCAAAAGACATTTCAAACCTTTAATAAAAAAAGCAGAAGTCAAAGACATAAGGCTTTACGATCTTCGCCACACAACCGCAACCTTACTTTTATTAGCAGGTGAGAATCCAAAGGTAGTTTCGGAAAGATTAGGACATTCTAGCGTGATGCTAACGCTTGATACATATTCTCACGTTTTGCCAAGTATGCAGGAAAGTGCAACGAATAAACTTGAGAAAATGATGTTTGGAACTTAACAGTTAAAATTTGGCACACCATTGGCACACAATAGAAAAAAGACAGGTTTTCAATGCCTGTCTTTTTTCTTTGTAAACTATTGTTTTTATTGGTTTTAACTTGAATACACCCGGCAAGATTCGAACTTGCGACCCTCTGATTCGAAGTCTAAAATTAAATCAATTCGTAAGATTTCTCATTGTTTCTTTTTCACCCATAAGTTCTTTTAATTTAACCACTTAAATAAATTTATTGTTTCTTAGGATTTCCCTTTGTTTCTCAATATATCATATAATAGAGGAACTTTTAGAGGAACTTTTTTTATGAGCAAAGAAAAAAAACAGAAAAATGACTGGCGAAACGGGAAGAGAAATATTGGCGGTTCTATTAAAACAATCGGCAACCGAATTTACGCCCGGATTCAATATAATGATGAAATTACAGGTAAGCGAAAAGAAAAGCTAAGACGGGCGGACAATCGCACCGATGCCCGTAAGTTGATAAAGAAGATGCGTGATGAACTGGAAGACGGCGGACAAACCGCTTTGAATTCCGACAAACTCACATTTTCCGAAGTTGCCGAACTTTACGAAAAAACAAAACTTATTCCACCAGTGTTTCAAAACGGCATTAAAGTAACGGGCATTCGTTCCTATGATAAACAGAAAAGCCTTATCAAACCCTTAAAGAAATATTTCGGACGCAAGGCAATCAGAAATATCAAACCAAGCGATTTAGAAGCCTACAAAGCCGAAAGACTCCACACACCCGTTGTTATAAAGAAAAAAGTTAAAAATGCGAATCCCGTCAAAGCACGGCGAAAATTTATTTATGAAAAAGTAAATACGACTAGACGGCGTTCCGTTGCATCGGTCAATCGAGAGTTATCACTACTTAGACAAATCTTCGGTTTTGCATTGAGTGAAGATTTTTTATTGCGGAATCCGTTTGCAAGGGCAAAGAAAATAATTTCGACAGCCGCCGAAGTCCAACGGGAGCGGGTTTTGTCTTTTGATGAGGAAACGGCATTGCTCACAGCTTGCGAAAATGAAAACCGAAAGCACATCAAACCAATCATTATCACGGCACTTGATACGGCAATGCGAAAAGGTGAATTGCTCAAACTGCAATGGAAGGATATTGATTTGATAAAAAATATAATTACAGTCCAGGCGACCAACACGAAAACCGAAAAAACCCGAATGATAGGAATGACTTTAAGAGTGAAAAAGGAACTCGAAAGACTTTGGGAAGTTTCGCCGAAAGATGAAAGCATTTTGGTTTTCGGCATCGAGAGCAATTTTAACCGGGCGTGGCGTTCTGCATTAAAAAAAGCAGGTTTGCAAGATTCTGATTTGCATTTTCACGACCTAAGGCATACGGCTATAACCCGAATGATACGGGCAAATGTTCCCGCAAGTGAAGCAATGAAAATTAGCGGACATAGTGAGATGAAAACCTTTCAAAGATACGTTAATTTGACGAATGACAGCGTTACTAATTCGGCGAATCTACTGGATAGCTTTAATAATAAACAAACCGAAATACAGTCTGATACGGCTTCGGAAATGGTGAACTAAATGAGTGAAGATACCATGCAGATTTGATTAATTTCGTTAAATGTTGTATCAAATAGAAAGCCAAATGCAGAGAGAAGAATTACTGCACAACGGTTAAAATTTTTGCAGAAAAAAAACTAAATAGTCAGGATTAACGAAATAACCCGAATTGAGGGAATTCAAATAATTGAGTTCCTTGAGTTCGGGTTTTTTCGTTTTGAAACTAAAAAAGGCGAAACAATTAACCAATAAAACTTTAAGAGGTTACTAATTATGACAATATCCACGCAAGCAGAATTAAAATCAACACAACAAATTTATTCAACAAAAGAAGTTGCGGAATTTCTGCAAAATTCACGGGTAACACTTTATCGAATCCGACTTGACGGCAAAATCAGTTTTCGCCGTGTTGGCGGGAGCGTGTATTCACTCAACAAGATTTAGACGAATACTTAGAACGCCAAAAAAAACAGGCGTATGCCGTATAAATCACCTAAAGCGATGCTTTATTTAGTTATAGGAGTTAATAAAAACATATGGAAAATCAAAAGATAGAAGAAACTTTGCGGACACCGAAACAAGTTGCGAACAGCGGAATTATGAGCCTTGTTATGCAATGGCGAAAGCGGAAAAGCGGGGAACTTAAATTTTACAAAGTCGGACGAAAAATTTTATACGCACCTGAACATCTGCGGGATTTCTTTAAGGGATGCGAACAAAACGCCGATCAAAATTAATAAATTCAAGGACTGAAAATTATGCGGAATGAAAAGAAAGCCGAAGCGGTGAACGTCGACAAAACAATAATTTTATTTTTTAACTATTTATATTTTAACCAAATAGTTTCGGGGGGCAAATATAATGAAGCCGAAACAGAAAGTAATTAATTTAACATCCGACGATATTAAAAATCTTCATCAGAGTTTTATATCGGACGAACTAATCAGATCATCCGGTATATACCCCGTGGACGACATCGGCGGTGCGGAAATAATCGGACGCAAACCGAACGCAAACACCAATTATGCGGGTATTGTTTTCCCGTATTTCTTTCCGGCAGATAACAAGCCAACTCAATACCGCTTACGACTAGACGAACCGCAAGACAAAGGCGGTAAATACCTTACCTACGCAGGAACAAGAAACGGTATTTATTTTGTGCCGGGTGTAAGTGTCGAAGATTTAAAGAATCCGCATTTACCTGTGATACTTACTGAGGGTCCAAAGCAAGCCCTTGCACTCGAAAACCTTGCAACACACGAAACTGACACACGGCGTTTCGTTCCCGTTGGCATAAGCGGCGTTTGGGGTTGGAAAGGTAAAACTTCAAAAACCGAAAAAGGTCCGATCACAGACTTTGAGCAGATCGAATTAAAACACCGCGAAGTTATCCTGATATTTGATTCGGATGTTGCGACAAATAAAAACGTCGCCATTGCCCGCAATGCTTTAGCTGAATGGCTTATCTCGCAAGGTGCAAGAGTCTTTACGGTAGATGTGCCGATCTCGAAAGGAAACAAGCTCGGCATTGATGATCTGCTTGGACAATGGCAGTCTGAATTTGATACGGCGACGGCAGTTAAAAAGGGGCAAGACCTACTTTTGACAAAACAACCCTTCATCGTCGGTCAGTTAAAAGAAATTCTGCTCGATGGTGCTTTAACTTTGGAAGCCGAAGCTGATACACGCGGAAAACTTAAAATAACCGCCCGTGATGAGAAAAATGACATCATCAACATTGATTCATTCAATCCATCGGACGCGGTGAAACGGGCAAAGTTCGCTAAATCACTCGGCTTGGATAATTTCCAAACTGACATTGCCCGTGCATTGCTTAAATTTGCAGATTTGGCGGAATCAATTTCAAATGATAATTCTGCAAAACCGAACGGCGAAACCATCGAAACATCCTTTCAAAAATTAAAGGATGGCAGGATTATCGAACAAATTTCCGATTTACGTTTTGTCGTTTATAACAAGGAAAATGATTCTTTTGAGATAGTTGATTCCGTAACCGATAAAGAAACCGGAACAACTTACAAACCGATTGACGACGATCTGTTAAAGATGGAAATCGGTGGAATATATCTTGCTAATGATGTTACAGAATACGGAACGAAAAAAGAACTCATTGAATCCATCAAAGCCTATGTGAATAAATTTGTTGATTTGCAGCCTCTATATCTTGCGTTAGTTAGTTATTACATTTTGTTCACATATTTGTTTGATAAAGTTTTAGAACTGTCCTACGTGAATGCGACGGGTGATCTTGGAAGCGGTAAGAGTCGTTTCGGATATACGCTGGCACTGGCTTCTTATCGTGGCTATATAATGGTCAGCCCGACAGCGGCAACGCTTTACAGAACGGTTGACAGCTTTAGTCCGACATTATTTCTTGATGAATTCAATTCGGACGCGAATTCAGATGATACGCAGGCGGTCATTCAAGTTCTCAATACCGGATTCTCTAAACTCGGAACTATTTCGCGTCAGACAAAAGGTGCGGACGGCAACTTTAAGACAGAAACATTCAATCCCTATTGTCCAAAAATCATCGGAAGTTATAAGGCAAGTGCATCCGATGCTTTGAAATCCCGGAACATTGAGATCGAAATGGAGCGTTCATTTAGAAATGACTTACCGATCCGACTCACGCACAACTTCTTAAATGAAGCACAAGCGTTACGGAATAAATTAATAAAATTCCGACTCAATGAGTTTGAAAAAGATTTGGAAGCAAAACTTGATAAAGCCGAACTCGATTTAAGAAGTGCCGGAATTACACCGCGAAGTGTCCAAATTAATATACCGCTTTATGCTCTGATTGATGATGCCGAACTAAAGGCGGAATTCATTTCGTTACTTCAAGACCGGGAGAAGATTTTGACTGAATCGAAGCGGCAATCCATTGACGGCGAAATTGTCGAAGCGATTCACAGTTTTATCTTTAGTATTAAACTCGATGAAAATGAAGACGAAATCGCTGAGTGGATAATAAAACCAAAGCCAAAAAACTTAAAACTTTGCTCAAAAATTCCAATTCCCAAACTTACCGCAAGATTGAACAATAGCCGGGAAGATTATAAAAATCTCACGCCGCAGTATATCGGCAGGAAACTGACGGCACTTGGATTGCGAACCAAAAAAAATTGGTCGCGGGAAGATGAAGAAATGCGTGGAAAAACCGCGTTGTTTTTTGACTACCAACGCTTAAAAATATTGTTCGATAACTTTAATTTGCCATATCCTTCGGATTTTGTTGTTGCCATTGTTGCCAAACCGTCTAACTCTAATAATGACAATGGTTTATATGTGGCAACAACAAATTTTAATTCGGAAAATAAAAAAACAATGGTTGCCACTACAAACACAACAAAACAACAAACTTACGCGAATGGCAACATTGGCAACAACGAATTTCAGGATATAGAGCCAAAAAAAGAAAACGATAGGGAGAAATTAGAAATATGATCGCCGAAACTTTGCAAAAATTTGAGCAGATGGATGTCATTTTATCTCTGAGCGAAACGGGAAATTTGGAAATTGATTCGCCTAAAAATTCACTCACGGCAGCGGACATAAATTTTCTGAAAGAGCATAAGCCGGAAATAATTTTAGAACTCTCGAATGTTTTTGAAACGGATAGCGGACGGCGTATAATCGAATACCTTATCAAATCCGAAGATGCCGGAATGAATTTGTATTATCACATTCCGACTTCCGAAGCCTATCAAACCGAAATTAATCTCATTCGTTCAATTAAATTCCATAACGAACGCAGTATTGCAGACGAAGCGTTAAAAGCCGTCTGCAATGATTACCTCGATACACATCGCAGAGAGTTAGACACGAATAATTTTCAGGATTGGACAAACAATATTCCGCTATTTTCTTTAGTTGCCTACTCACAAGGGAAAAGAATTGACTCATTCGTTTGCAATGTAATTCAAATCCAAATTATCAGAGCATTACTCAAAGCACGGGAAAAGGGCGTAATCACAAAAATTATTCCACTGAGTGAGGATTAAAACAATGAGTGAAACCAAAAACAAACTCAAACAATATCTGATTTATGTGGAATGTCTAATAGGTCTTCCGACCAATCAAACTTACACAATCTTCAAGATTGAAAACAATATCTTCGATGAGCAATATTTTCTGTCTGAAGATGAGGCGAAATCAGAACTTTTGCCAACGGGAAAACTATTTAAACTTGAAGGAAATAAATGCAATGCGGCATCCACGTATTCAAGTTTTATCGCGGAAGCATTACGAGAAAATCAGGCAAACTTTTTAATTTTTACCAAGAAAGAGATGCCCGTCCGATCACGCCGAAAATTACTTGAGAGTTGCAGACTTTCCCGGCTACCAAAACGTGAATTTTCCGCTATTAACGAATTGAAACAAGGCTATTAAAAGATGAAACAAATCTACAAAGAATATAATCCGAGAGGCGAAGCAGAGGCTTTGATCGAGAAATCCAACGAAATCTTAGAGGACTACGCATCACAAGATTTTGATATGACGTTGCGACAACTTTACTATCAATTAGTTGCTCAGGATATTATTCCAAACTCGCAAAAATCCTATGACCGGGTAGGCATAATCGTAAGTAAAGCACGGCTTGGCGGTTTGATTGATTGGAATTGTATTGTTGACCGCACCCGCAATCTGCAATCTATCGCACATTGGAACTCACCTTGCGAAATTCTTGAAATAGCATCAAGGCAATTTAGAGTAGATAAATGGGAAGATCAACCATTTCGCCCGGAAGTGTGGATCGAAAAAGAAGCCCTTGCCGGAGTTTTTGAGAGAGTCTGCAATGAGTTGGATGTGCCGTTTTTCGCTTGTCGCGGTTATGCCTCACAATCGGAAATGCACGTTGCCGCAAAACGTCTGGAAAGATGGCATCAGGTATTTAACCAAACGCCGATCATTTTTCACTTTGGCGACCACGATCCAAGCGGAATAGACATGACCCGCGATATAAAAGATCGTCTGAATATGTTCTCTGCCTGTGAAATTAAGATTGAGAGATTAGCATTAAACATCAGTCAGATAGAAATGTATAACCCGCCGCCGAATCCAGCCAAGATAACCGACTCCAGAGCAAAAGTTTATATCAAAGAGTTCGGCTCAAATTCTTGGGAACTGGATGCACTAAATCCGGCAACTTTAGCACGTCTTGTCCGGGAGCAAATTAATTCAGTTATTGACAGCGATGCGTGGCAGTTTGCCGAAGAAAAGCAAAAAGATGGTCAAGCCATACTTTCAGAAATAAGCGGCAATTTCAGACGGGTAGAAAGTTTTTTGAAAAATTTAGATGATAATTTTTAATGAATATATGAAAGGAAATAAAATTATGACGGTAACAGAACAATTAACCGCTTTAGGCTTACAACTCGATAGAAAATCAAAAAACTCGATGCGTCTTGAATCAATAGATAATTCATTGAAAATTGACGGCTTTTCCTTTCTATCGTACGCAGAGAAACGCCGATACATTGAACTCAAATTGCTGGAGCAACGGCGGGAAATATTCGACTTATTAGTATGCGGTGCGGTTGGCATTTCCTATCCGCTCAAAGACGGCAAGAAAACTTTGAGTTATCAGCCAACTTTTACATACTCAAAGCAAGGCGAAAGGGTGTTTGAGGACGTGCGTAAAATGCAGTCAGAAACAAATAAGAGAAAAATTCAAATGATGAAGGAACAAATCGGATTGAAGTTAAAGTTATTTGATAGCCGTTTGATGATAAGGAAAACCCGCGAATTAAAATTGATATAAAGCAGATTTGAAAAACTATTTAAAATTTTTGAAATACTTTATAATCAATGATGTTAGAGGTTGATAGAAAATCAAAGGAATAAAACAAAATGACTGTTAATAAAAACGAAAAGGGTAAAACTAAAAAGTTTACCAAACGTCAGGAAGCATTTATCAACGCGGCGGTTAATCCAAATACTAGATCAGGTGCAGAAGCCGCCCGGATTGCTGGAATCGATAAAAAAAATGCAAAACGACAGGCTCATAGGTGGTCAACTAATGACCACATTTCCGAAGAAATAAAAAAACGAAAAAACAATCTGGCAAAGATGGCAAATGTTGAATATGCAGCGGTTATCGGCTCTGCCGTGAGGTCTGCATTTGCATCCATTGATGATGCCTTTGACGATGACGGAAATTTCAGTATGGAGAAGGCACGGGCGACGGGTGCGATTGATTTAATTAAGTCAATTACACGCTCTCCGGGCAAATACGGCGAAACTGTTAAAGTCGAGTTTTACAGTTCAGCCGATGCGAGAAAAGAACTGGCTGATTATCTAGGGTTAAAACAACTGCCGCGTGAGAACGAACAAAACTTAAAACGCACGATTGCCGCGATTGAAGATTATCTCTCAAATAATCCAACCGCCGACAAAGAATGGGTGATCAATGAATTTGCGGCGGGACGGAATGTTGCTATCGAGGGTATTTACCAGCATTTTGGAGTTGTGAAAGTACAGGAAAATTCTAAGAAGGTTAATTAATGAGCTTAACTGACATTAACTTTTATGAAAGCAAATACGATCTGCCGCCGAAGAATTATTATAATTTGAGCGGTTCGGCAACGCATTGGCTCGACGATCAGAATAACTTCTCATTAAAAGCTGCCCTTGAAACCGCCGCATCATCGCATTCTAAAATAGAAGAAGAACAGGAACGTCTTTACAGATTACTCGAAGAAGCTATGTCTGATACGGAGCGAGCCGCCAGAGAATATCAGATTTGGTATGTTAAGGAATATCTTAATCGTGCTTCGGAGATTGCAAATAAACGTCTTGAGTATTTCAAATCCTTAAATTCACAAGCTGATTTCGACGCGGAAAATAAACGGTGTGCCGAAGATAAAGCCTACTGGTTTGAAATGTATGCGTGGGGTTATGATCCCCGTGCAAGAACTCCTCTGGCGACTGTGCCATTCGAGTTGTTTCCCAAACAAAAAGACTTGGTGGAGTGGCTTGATGACATTGTTTTCTATCGCCGCACATCAGGTTTAGTTGAGAAATCCCGTGATGAAGGTGCTACGGAACTCTTTGTCCGATGGTGTATTCACAACTGGCGATATACCGACAGCTTCTCGGCATTGCTCTCCACCCGTAAGGAAGAAGAGATTGACACCAAGAAAAAACAGGGAACACTCTTTGAACGGGCTAGATTACAAATAAGATTATTGCCCGACTGGATGCTCCCGGAAGAATTCGACATTATCAAAAACCTTCTCCCCGATAAACTGATTACTAACCCGGAGAATAAAAATGCGATTCTCGGCGAAGCTCCGGTCGAACGGATCGGTTCGGGTGATCGTGTTACCGTTGCCCTCTTTGATGAACACGCCTTCTGGAGATTCAGCGGTTATCCGCAATACCGATCAATGAGCCAAACGACCGACTCGATAATTTCCGTTTCATCGGTCGGCGGAAAACTAAACCAGTTCGCCGATCTTGCCTTTGACGGAGTAACACGAAAATTTATTCTCGACTGGCGGGATCATCCGCTGAAAGATAAACGCTGGTATGATTCTTTGCCGTTCGGTTATATCGCTCCGAAAATGACACGCACAACTATTGCTCAGGAAGTTGACCGCGATTATGACGCATCACAACCCGGTAAAGTCTGGAACCTCAAAGAGGAGTTTATTTTTATTACCCGAAGCGAATTTCTTAAACCGTTCATCGAAGCAGGTCTTGAAAGCAGATTCTTCGACGAACAAGGAAAGTTCATCATTCCGCACGACTGGCGGATCACGCAGACATCAGATTACGGGCAAACCGTCGGACACGAGTGGAGTTACGGGTTATTTGGTCAGCCGTCGGAGTATTACCCGTTATCCGATACGCACTTCTGCTTTTTTAATCAGAATTTAGAGCCGACCGGGTTAACCACTCAAGAAGCAGTAAAAGAATGGCGTAAGGTTCACGAGCATTTCGGATTAAGAAAAGGCAATCAAATACTCAAGCCAATAAATTTCTCTTACATCTCGCACGAGCAGGACGGAAAGAAAATAGCTGCCGGTGAGAAAAAGGGATTGAGAACAATTTTAAGAGAAAAATACGGGGAGATCTGGCGAGCGTGGATTCCTGACTACACGACCGGAATTCAAACTCTGGAAGATTGGTGGACTCCCGTTGATAAACATCTGCCGAACCCGTTTCGTCCTGAACTGATGGGCAGATGCCAGTTGATTTTTGTTGCACCCGATGGTGAGTATCAAATGGCTTTTAATGAAAGATTAAGCACTTATTTTGTAACGGTCGGTCAAACCGAGTGGGGATTTCACACCGCACGAAAACAGTATTCAGCTTATCATTATCCTGAATCCGAACTCGGTAAAGCCGTCAAAGCGATGCGTCCGGTTAAAGAGTTTGACGATCTCGTGGACAACACTCGCGGATATGCGGTGATGTGGAATATAAAGCCGTTTGAAATGACGGAAGATGAAGAATATCGAATCTATATCAAAGAAAATGCACCGGAGGTCTTGCCGGAGAACATAGCTCAGATAGAGGACGAAGAAACAAAATCCATCAGGATCGCATCTCAAATGTATCTGCGGAGTCAATGGGAAAAGGAACACAATCAGCCGATTTACTTAGATGAAACGGATTACGACAAATGGCTTCGATTGGATGACAGAGAGGATTATAATCCTGAAACAGATATGTTGTAGATAAGTCAATTTTCATAGGACTAATGCTTACGATCAAATAATTCCTTAACCAGTTCCTCATTAAACCGCCTTTGCTCTGTCAATCGGAATTAATTTATCTAATCCCGAAACTCTCAAATAAAACGAATTTGCTGAACGTTTAATTATTTCGGTTATTGTTCCCGTGTAAAAATTTTGTGCTGTGGGATTTTCGTATTCCGTCCAAACTTCAACAATTACTCTTACTTTTTGTCCAACTTCAACAGTATTTTTCATAATGATTGATTCCCTAAATTTTTCTAACGCATTAACAATATTACCCTACTTAAAGTAGGTTTATCAATGCTTTAAGTAGGGTTTTCCCTGTTTTAAGTAGATTAGTTTTGAAAATTCTATATTATGAATATATGACAGGAAAAGAATTGAAGGCTAAACTAAAAGAACTGCGAATGACACAAGCGGAATTAGCAGAAAAGTTAGATGTAAAAGAAAATACGGTTTACAGATGGGCAAATGACAGACTGCCAATTTCCCGAACTGTTGAGCTTGCTATTAAAGCTGTTGAGTGTGGAAAAGGTTAATAGTAAGTAAGAATAAAAGAAAGAAATGGATTAAAAGTAATGGTAGTGAACTAAAAGTAATGCTATTTGAAAAATGAGGAGTAATTTCTTGTAATTGTTTTGTTAAATTAATTTAACGGAATTACAACTTTAACGGAATTATTGGCAAATACCATTTTAGAGGCAAGTAATTATTGACTTTTATATAAAATTGAAGTAACAATAATTGCTGTATAACAAAACTGATATTCAGTTCAATACAAAGTTCGCTGTCTCGTGGTTACTTTTGACGGCTTCTTATGGCAACCTAAAAGAACATATGAAGGTTACAAAAAAGATGAAAATATTTACTACTCAAATTGTTGTTATTTTATTTTTGTCAATTTCTGCTTTTGGACAAAAATCCGTTGCTTCACTTGAACCAGCACACGCAGAGGCTTTACAGAAATTCTTGCAAGCTAATCAAAATCTAGAATTTCTGGATGAAAGTAGCTTTGATGCCGCAGAGGACGGAATGTTAAAATTCGCCCGCAAGGAAATCAACTCTAAACTTACGCCCTATTATCTTGCAGCCGACTTCAATCGGGACGGTTTTCGTGATTTTGCTGTAATCTTATCTAGCCACAATCCGCCGGATGACCAAGGCAAGGGTTTTGGTGAATCACACAGATACAATTACAAACTAATGATTGTGGTTTTTAACGGCTCGAAAAATAAAACTTACAAGCCTGTATTCAAAAAGCAAGTTGAATCACCGCTTGTTTGCTTTCTCAATATGTCATACGAAAAAAAGAAGCCTCGGCTATATTGGGCTATTATTGAAACAGACGCATCTTTTTATGTTAGTCCAGCAGGAAATGGATACATTGCGGAGACTCCTGACGAGAACCATTAGAAGAAAGTTCTGAAGATGAAGGCGACAGCGAACAATTCAATGGACGTGAGGCGGAAACAGCGACTTTCTTAACATCTCAAAAACGATCCTTTTTGCAACAGAAACTTATACTTCACCTTTATATCTGTCAGCTAAACTGAAACTTTTTCAAAACTCATTTCATAATCAAAATTTCAAAAATAATCCGTTTGATGAGTTTTGAAATACTGTGTTAAGGCACTGAAAGTAATCTCGTTTTCCAGCACCACAAGTTTAGGACACTACCTAAAACTTAGATAGATTGACTTGGATTAAAATTTAATCAAATAGCAGAAATATTCAATTCATATATTTTGAAAGTTCAAGTGCTTTATCAAGACTTCAAATACTTCTCAATTATCTTTGATCTGAAGTTGGCTATTTTTGTTCCGTTGTGCGGTGAACAGTTTTCACTTATACACTCTGCAATAAATTTTCTTTTTCTATTAACGCTCCAAATACTGTAATCAAACGGGATATTCCAACGGATTTCTTTTCTTTCCATTTCGGGAAAGAATGTATCTTCGGCATTTGCAAGTTTTGCTTTCAAAAGCACAGCTAATTCCTTTTCTCCTTCTTCTGTCAGCACTTCTGACCAGCGGTGTCGTGAATCGGCTAAAATAAGCCAATCATTTAATTGCTTTCTGCCGAGTTTGACTAATTTATCAATAAGCGTTTCGTAATGAATCTTGAGCAACTTTATTAATCGTTCGGAAAATATGTTTTTTTCCCAAAAGTGTTTCGTAAATTTTTCCGAATCTGTAAACTCCAGAAAGCGTATGTAAAATTCCTTGACTAACTGTTTTCGTTGAATTTTGCCGGATAAGAATATGTCATCATCGTCATAAGCATAAGATACGGTAAAAAATTCTCTATCGTATGACGTTCTTTCAAAATTAAATTTTACCTCATCTCCTTCAGGATCATACAAAAAAGAACATTGCGGAACACCGAGAGAAATTGCTTCAAGCCAAGTCTTAAAACTCAGTAATGGATCAAATACATCGGAGAAATTTGTTTCAAAGGATTGCTCACCGAGTTTGAGAGAAAAGAAGATCAGACCATATTCCACATCTTTAAAATTAACTTCAATACTCTCCGTTTTCTCAATATATTCTATATACATATCAATCTCCTCAAACCATTTAAAAAGAAAAAAGACCATTTACTTGAGAACATACTTCGGGCATTCCAAAGCGTTCATTAGTAAATTGTCTTTGATTTGAAAAGATTGATTATTTATTATTCCTAATTAAAAAATAGGAAAAAATCAAAATTTATAAAGTATTTTAATCAGGTTTGAGATGAATGTAAAGAATTCAAGATAGCTTATTTAAAATATAAAATTTACGAAAACAGGGAGCGAGTTTCTGAATCTTTTACCGAAACTCTCCACGCCCGAAGCGACTCTCCCTTTAACGATTATATCACCAAAAAATTTAAGCCTTGAAACTGTATCTAAGTCCAAGGGCTTATCAAGTTCGTAAACTTCGGCATTATTGAACCGACAACAAACTATCAATTAGCCGATTTGGGCAGTTTCAAGGCATTTACAGATTATAGTAAAAATTACAATGGCAATCAACAAAAATTTAATTTTATCTCTGTTTTTGCTTTATTATTTGATATTTGAAAAGTTTGAAGAATTATAGAGGAAATTTAATAATTAAAAAAAGATTTCAATAATCTTCTCGTCGCAGTGTATTACTGTGAAGTGGTCAAGTTTATCCGCACACTAAACTCTCTTCGTTGCTCCTTATTTTATTTTCTAAATGTTTTTCATACTCCACCGGGCTTCGGTAGCCGATTCCCGAATGCAGTCTGATTCGATTGTAATAGCCTTCGATGTAGCTGAAGACCTCTGATCTGGCATCTTCGACAGTTTCAAAGATGCCGTTTTCCAATAACTCTGCTTTGAACCGCGAAAAGAAACTTTCCGCTTGGGCGTTGTCATAGCAATTGCCTTTCCGGCTCATTGATTGGCGATAGCCTCTGATATACAGAAGCCTTCGATATTCCGTCGCTGCATATTGACTTCCGCGATCCGTATGGATAATCGCCTGTCGTTTGATCAGTTTCTTTTTCAGAGCTTGTCCCAAAGCATCCATCACAAGCCCGGTCGTCATCCTCTCTGATATTTGCCAACCGACGATTCGGCGGGTAAATTTATCTTGATAACACGCCAAATAGCAGAACTTACCGCCCTTCAGAGGCAAATATGTAATATCTCCGACGATCACTTCACCTTTGCCAATTGGAGCATTCATTCCGTTTTGCAGCAGATTCGGACTGATTCTTGAATCGTGATTTGAATCGGTCGTCTGTGGCTTGAAACGCTTCGGAGCGATTGCTTTTAAGTTCTCCCGCTTCATCGCGGAGCGCACCTTGAAACGTCCGATCCCTAATTGTTTAGCAATTCTCCGCGAGCCATAGCGACGGCGATTCTCATAAAAACATTCCCGCACCTGTTCCCGGCAAATCTTCCGGCGGGAAGTTTCCCGATAACTTGCTCCGCGAGCATAGGCATAATATGCCGAAGAACTGACCTTCATTACACGGCACAGCACTTTGACCGAATGATTCGCCTTCTCTTTTTCAACAAACTCATATCGCTTTAGCTTCCTCTGCCGAAGATAAGAGCCGCCTTTTTTAGAATCGCATTCTCCTCTTCGAGCTCCCGAATCCGTTTCTTTAATGCCTGCCGGTCGGCTAATTCAGCTCCCGAATTGATCCCATCGCCATTATCCAAAGCGGCTCGTTTCCATTTATGGATCAAGCCTTCATTAACTCCAATTTCCCTGGAAACACTAGCCACACTTTGTCCGTTAAGAACCTTGGTAACTACATTGCGCTTAAATTCGTCATCATATTTTCTTTTTCCCATATCTCTGATTATAAGAGATTTTCGTGTGTCGTTTTATTAGACCATCTCACTGCCTACTGTATAGGCATATATTGAAGATGGAACGAAATCCAGATTAATTCCATCCACGTTAATTTTACCTTCTTTTTCAATCGAGGTAACCATTGCATTTTCCAATGTGTTTTTACGGCAGAAACTTAAAAGGCTTCTGAGTTCTCTTGGTTAATTTCTTCACTATATTCTACTTCCTTTTCTGTATTCATATTTTAGATTTGAGTTTTTTAAATATAGTTTTGGTTTTTAGTTTGCGGGGTTATATTGCCTTCATTATCTTCTATTAAACAAGTGCAAACCATAAGCGGATTTTGTGAGATTTTCTGTTTTATTGTAACAGTTTCATTTTCCTTAAACTTAAAAATGGGTGGCAACCGTTGTTCGATATGTTGATATATATCTTTATATACCCAACTCATATTTTCTCTTATATGTGCTGGATTAGCTTGTCCTTTCATTGTTCTACCATCCGGCAGAACGACTTGAAAGTTCTCAGGAACTCGTTCCGTTCATTGCATAAGCACGTCCCATCAGGCAATAGGCATAACCTGTTCCTTCATCAACGATATACCAAAGATTTAAGACTAATTCAGATTCTTCCATAATGTGATTTTATACCATTTATTCCAAATTATATTCTTTTCCGCCTAGTCTTAAAAGATTTTCATTTGCCGAATTATCCAAAGTCCAGAATTCCGGCATCTTGCTTGCTAGTTTTTCGGTTTGGCTTTTTTCGGAGGCGTGGATTATTAGAAGACGGGTTGCGATGTTGGCGACGAATTTGTTTCTTTGATTAGCGAGTTTGGCGGTTTGGCGGGTTTCTTCTTTTGGAAACGGGGAAAGTATCAGCAGGCGTTTTTGTTCGATCAAATCTTGGTGGTCTTTTTTGATTCGCATTTTTTCGATGCTACGGGCGGGGCAGAATATGAATTTTGTGCGGCTTTGGCGGAGGCTTTTAAGTGCTTCTTGTTCGAGCGGGCTGTGGAAACCGCTGATGAGAGTTATCTCTTCGCTTCGCCATTTGCCGAGCATATCGAAGAACTGCAAGATCACGCTTCCCGGACATTTGCGGGAGGATATTAGTCCGAGCGTTTCATTTTTTAAGATGGATAGATCGCCAATTGCATTTAATTCAGTATTATTAGAAAGATATTCTTTAATCTTTGGTGAATAGTATTCGTGTTTGAGTATTTTCATCGGGAGCAAAAATCTATTTGAATTTCAATTTTATTCGACTACTTCCTTCTTCCATACAGCAAGACCTAACTCAATTGGCAATCCTCTAATGATTTCCCGAAATCCATCCAAATCGTTATCAATATCCTTATAAATGTAACGGGTTAATAATCTGGGAACTTCGTTTGCCCCCGGATACCTAAGCGTAATGATGGCAAACTTTTTACCTTTCTTGCGTTTTTGCTCAATTGCATATTCAATTTCCGTAGCTAAATAATTCTCGTCAGTAAAGTGTTCAGTCATAAAGAAAACGACTGCACAAGATTCATCAAATCCACGAATTAATTCTCGTTCTAAATTAGCTCCTGCTGCCATATTAGATTCATCCAACCAAGGATCAAATCCTGTGTCTTTAAGTGCTTGATAATAACGTCGGACAATATCTTTATTATTATTTTTATGACTGAGAAATATTTTAATTTCCTTTGGACTTGGTATTCTGATTAATGGAACTGCTTGGACTTCTCTAGCTTCTGGTGTGGCTAGATTAGCTACTTCGGCAATCCTTCTTGATAACTCTTTCATTAAAGGACGAAGAACAATAGAACGAAAAGATTCAGTTGCCTCATCAAACTTTGAGGTATTACAAAACTCACCAAAATCAAAGATTTTTTCTCTGTTTTCACGAATACTTTCAAGTATTTGGTATCTTAACGTGAGTTCTTGATCTCTATCTTGAGGGAAGTCAGGAATTTGATACCTTTGCTTACCGGATTCCCACCACTGATTGGCAGATTCGTCCTCAAATTTTTCTTTAAGTGGACTCATAACAATTTGCAATAAAGAATCATTTTCACAGAAATCAAGAAACCGTCCCACAAGATGGTCAAAACCATTAACATCTTCGTGCATTAAATCATCTCTACGATCTTTGTAATCCTGAATCGAGTTAGTAATTTCTTGTTTTGTCATATTAAGTTTTATAACCATTAAATTTTTTGCTAAATTATTGCAATTTCTGTTTGGCAGTAAATACAAACTTTGATTGAAACCCAATTTTCCATAATCTTAGCCTTTCTATCGCAACATAAAAAATGAACTATTTTCATATCGGCAGGTTCGGGTTCGTGAAAAGGTCTCGGTGGCTTTGGTTGTCTATTATGTTCAAAACTAATACTAATAGACATAAATCCTCCACTAGAACGATTATTGTTGTTTATTGAATCAGATAGACCACCGAATGTTTTGTCTAACATTGGTAAAACTATCTCTCGATAGATAATTCGTTTAGCATAATTTATTGTTTCTTCTGTAAATGATTCTGTGCTATCAAAAATTTCTTCACAGTATGGACAACAAAAATTATTTTTCTCTTCTTTTAAATCATCTTCGGATGAGATTTTGCCTTCAATTCCTTGCCTTTTTATTTGTTCGTTAAGTAACCAAGCTATATCATTTTCACTAGCGGAAATCTTGAAATCTAATCCACATTTCGGGCAAGTCCGTCGTGTAAACAAATCGCGGTCTGCACTAGTAGAAACACTCAGACTAACAGAATCATCATTGTTTTCTATTTCTTCATCCATAGTCTTATATCTTGAATTAACTTCCCAATCCCATTCGATATTTGATGTCGTAATTGATGATGAAATCGAGTTCTTCATCCGTGAATCCGTAATGTTTGGCAAGAACTCGGTCTATCTTATCAATGATTGATTTTGAAAATTGAATCTTGAATGACTGCGTTTCGGTTCTACCTGTTTGTTTTTGATTACGAACAAGCATTGTGCTGTTTTCTTGAAGGTCGTCAAGATATTCTTTTCCAAGTTTTGCTAATTTCTCATCTTCCAAAGCACTTTTCGGAATTGGAAAATTTTGCACATCGTAAGGATTTAAATGTCGAATATTTGAAGTAATCGAATACCAATACCAAAAAGAATTGCTACTTAAAGCAGCAATCATCGGCTTTATCATTGAATCATCAGAAACCTGAAAAGATGTTTCCCGTGTGGAATGTCCCGCAACGCCATTGACATTAAATGCAGGTGCAAAATCAGTAAAAACTTTCCAATAAAGTCCGCCATCAGTTCGATAATAAATCCTACTTTCACCGATATTTGAAGCGAAACTTGAAACAATTTGAGGCACTTTTGAGAATTTTCTTAATAATGATTTTTCGATTTCATATCCAAGTTTTGGTATCCAGAAAACATTTCGTTGACGATCAACTTCAACATAATGAGAATTGTGAATCAAAAAATCTCGATTGTCGGCATACCATTTTTGATATTCGTTTGAAAATGTTTTGTTTTGCTTCTGCGGTGTAACAACGAAAATCGTTAAAGCCCGATTTACCGTATCGAAAAGTTTTGCAGGTCGCCACGCATAATTTGAATACCACGCATCACGATTTTCTTCGAGAATATTTTGAACTACTTCCATCCTTTGTGTTGAAACAATCGCAAGCGGAACGATCATACTCATACATCCATTACTTTGCAGAAGTTGCGAACTTCTTTCCATACAAGCAGAATGAACCGCACGAGTTTCAATAGTTGGCAATCCTTTTATTTCATAATCAATCTGATTGGTTTCAAGATAAGGCGGATTTCCGATAATTACATCAAAACCACCGTCAGAAATTATTCCATAAAATTCCGAATACCAATGAAATGGTTCGTGTTTTTCTAAGAAATTTTGAAACTGAGTTTTATTATTTACATTTATGCCATATTCATAAGCGATAAATATATCCAACTCATCGGAAAGTTCGCGGAGTTTAGTTTGTAGTTCGGCTTTGTCTTCGGCTTTTATTTCGCCACCTTCTTTGACTTGCTGTAAACGAAATTGTTCATAAACTTTGGCGGTTTGTTCGGCTTTGAAATCGAATTCGTCGGCGAGATTGTCGAAGTTGAACTTTTGTTGGTCGCGTCCGCCGAATGCTTCGTGAACGGCTTGTTTATTGACAAAACCGACCAGCGTATTTCCCGCACGAATGTTGAAATCAATATCTGGCAAAGGTTCTAAACCGTAATTATCTTTATCTGCACTGGCATCAACCTGTGCGACGAGTTGGAGAAAAAGCCGCAGTTTACAAATCTCAACCGCATCGGGCATTATGTCCACGCCGAAAAGATTGTTGATGATGATTGATTTCATTGTGAAATAATCGCGGCTCGGATGTTTTTTGATTTCTTCCAAAACCCTTCGGAAAAGCTGATGGTCGATTGTTTTGCCGATGCTGTCGGACAATTCGACAAATTCTTCCATCCGGTCAAGACATTTATCGAGCAGCGGTTCGAGAATCTGCAAAGCGGCAAAAAGAAACGCTCCGCTTCCGCACGTCGGATCGAGAATCGTAATGCCTTGCTCAAACGTTTCATTCGAGCGTTCGGGAATGCGTCCGGCAATCGCCTGATAAAATGCTTTGATTATGCCCGAATCTTCGGCGTTGTGAACTACATCTTGAGCAAATTGGCGAATGTCGAGATTGTATGTGATTAAATCGTTGATCTCGTAAATCCCGCCATTTTGCATTTTTCGGCGAACATCGAGACATCTTTCGCGTCGGGCAATGTATTCACGCCAAATCTCCGTCGGCAAACCGAATCCTTCATCCGCCGTTTCGTTCCATTTTCCACGTTGGCTGACATCTTCAATGCCAACTGCAATTTCTTCGGGAACTTCGATAATCTCGCCGTCTTCATCAATCACGCCTTTTTTGACCGCATCGTAAATATAACGGTCTGGATCGTCCCTCAGAATTTGCCAAATGCCGTCATAACGGTCAAAGGCAATGCTGACTTTTTCCTTCACGCGGTCAAACAGAAAAGGAATGATCGTATTTTCGGAGATGTATTCGGTGATGTCCTCTTTGGTGTAATACGCTCCCATCTGTTTTTGGTTGATGAATTTTTCAAAAATATAACCGAGAACATCGGGGTTTATTTCGTTATCATTTCGCAAAGGTCTATGGTCTAAATGCCAATCGTATCTGTCGAAGAAATCAAAGATTTTTTCAAATGCTTCGTCTTTTATCTGAATATTGTTTTCGTTTTCGATCTTATGTGCTTCAAAAAGTCCGCCGTTGAGATATGGAATTTTGCCGATAATTTTAATAAGTTCGGGTGAATGATTCGGTTCGCCTAAGCCTTTATGAAAGAATTGAACGAGAAATGTTTCGTAAAATGAATAAAACATATCGTCGCCGATCTCGGTTTGTGTTTCGTGGAGTTTTGTTCTGAGATATTTTTGATTGCCGTCGAGAAAACCTTTGTATTGAATAAAATAAACGAACATCAAACGGTTGAGCGTTAAAGACGCATACCAATCTTTTTGTTCTTTCGAGTCAATACCTTCGATCTGTTCGCTAAACTTTTTATGCTGTGTTTTAAACTCATCATAAAATCTTTTGGTAACACGCGCGCGGAAAAGAGAATCATTACGGCTGGCAATATCCGTAATTGTCAGAGATTCTTCTTCTTCGATGGCAAAGAAAAGATTTTTTAGTTTCTGAGCAAGACGTTCGCCCGACATTCCTTCGGTAAAAGTTTCACGGCTGATCCGCACAGGCGAATTAGGTTCGCGTCTTGACCATTGCCAGATTTGAGTTTTTCTTTGCTTGTCGGTAAATATCAAAAGATGCTCGGCAGTAATCTGAGCAATTTTGTTCTGGATTTTTACGCCTGTTTGACGGTCGGGGATTTCATCGGCTTCGTGTAGATATATGACAAAACCGCGTTTTTGTTTTAGCGGTTGAAAACTGAATGTTTCATCTTTAATTTGAACTTTTATTGGTTGAGTGTTTGGAACATTGTCCCAACCGAGTTCGATGAAAAGTTCTTTAAAGTCTGCATTTTTTACGAAATTTCTAATCTGACTGTGACTGAGCATATTCAATTTCCTCTTTATCAAAAAGTCCCATTGAGCAAATAATTTGCGGTTCTTGCAATTCGGTTTCTTCTTCTTTTAAACTCAAAGCATCATCATTACGCAAAGCCATTACCAATTCGGCAAGTGTGTGATTGCCGATGTTTTCCCGCAGACGTTTGTTGAGCAAATCCGTTGCGGATTGCTTGAGCGGATAACGGTAAATGTCATCAATCGTATTTGCCAAAGCCTTTGTTTCGGGCAAAATGTCGAATAATGCTCCGCGTCCTTCTTCCAAGTATGCTTTTAATTGATGATAAACTTTGTATCTCGCTCCCGAAGGTCGCCCTAATCCGCCGCCCGTGTGTTTGTTTTCCTGTATAATTTCGTCAACGCCTTTTTCAACTAAATTAAAATGTCTTGGATGTCTGGGAATTGCCGGAGTTTCGGGATGACATTGTGCCGCTTGTAAGATGGCGAGTTGCGATTCGGTAACGGTTTTGCCCGATTTATCAACCCACGACAAAGCATCGTTTCCTTCGGTCGTGCGAATATACATCAAAACGCCTTCGGGCAAACCGCTCGATGTCTGATGATGGCGTGTGGAAAAACTGACGTTTGGCAGATCACGAATAGTTTTCTCAAGTTTCGGCTCCTGATCAATCGCGTTTTTCCAGATTTGAAATGCTTGCGATGCGAGATCAACTTCGGAATCAGATTCATCATCGAGTATTCCGGCTTTTTCGTGATACAAATCTTTTAAGGATTCGGTGTTTAGTTCATCTTCAAAAAAAGATTCATCCGTGCCGACGACTTCGGCGTTTTCGTGCAATCTTTGTTCAACTCTTTTGCGAAGTTTGATAATTTTCTCAATGCCATCAGACGGCAAGAAGCTATAACAAAGAATCTCATCGGCATTTTGTCCGATACGGTCAACCCGTCCCGCACGTTGGATAAGCCGAATAATCGCCCAGGGCAAATCGTAATTTACGACTATATGCGAATCTTGCAAATTTTGCCCTTCGCTCAAAATGTCCGTTGCAATCAAAACACGCAATTCATCTTCGTCGGAAATGCTTTTGGATTTCTCATTACTGATTGGCGAAAAACGCCACGCTAATTCGGTTGGATTGTTTGAACTTCCCGTTGCAAAAGCGAGTTTTTCAACTCCCGCTTTTTTCAACTCACGTTCGAGATAATAAGCAGTATCGGCAAATTGTGTGAAAACCAAAACCTTTTCGTCTCGGTGTCTATTTTGCAGAAGATCAAGCAAAGCATTAAATTTTGCATCCTTTGCTACATCCCAAGTTCCGTTTGTTTTCAGCAGATCAATCAAATTTTCTGCATCATCTTTTAACTGTTTCTTGAGCGATGGCTTGAAGTATTCGGAATTTATCCATTTGAATCTGCGTTTGTAATCGGTTTCATACTGTCTATAAATTTCTCTCGCACGTTTCTTGAAATCTTCGACAGAATGCTTTTGATATAGAAAGTCAAAGTCTTCTAGTGCATCTTCTACATTTTCACCATCGCTTCCGAAAATTTCAGCATCATCGAATAATTCCGATTGAATATTTTCATCTTCATCGGTTCGTGTCGTATCGAGATATTCAGCCGCTTGTGTTCCAATCGGCAATGGCAATTTGTTTTCAATCGCGTGTAAGAAAACATAATTACGCAAAATGTGTCTTTCAACCGAAAGCAGAAATGCCATTCCGCCCGATTCGAGCCGTTTGAATAAATTCGTGCGGCTAAATCCCATTAATCGTTTACCTGCACGAGATAATCCATCAATCTGACTTTTCACATAAGGACTGGCGTTCTTTTCAGCAACCTTTGAAACATAATTGCCCAAACCATAACGAGGAAGCCACAAATTGCTAACCGTTTTAACTGCTCCTTCGGATGAAAGACGACCGTAAAGATCATTCGGATCGGTTTCATCAACTTCATATTTGATGGTTTTCGGAGTTCGTGTCGGAAAATAAAATCGTTCGCCGTCGGGAAATTTCAAGTATCTTCTATCGTTTGTTTCATCCGTTTCCGCATAGTTTTCCTGAATAAATGAGCGTGTCCGGCGAATAAGATAAAACCGCATCAAATCACGCCAATCATCTGGAATTTCGCTTTTTTCAAATGCGGCAAGCGAACGAACCGATGCTTGATGAATACTTTGAAATTCAACTTCGCCGAATTCTTTTAAGAATTTTTCAGGACGAATCCCTAAATCGTAATCTTCCGGGACAAAAAGCCGTAATTGAGCGGAAAGGTCTAAGTAAGTTTTATTGTAAGGTGTCGCAGTTAGCAAAATACAACGGCTGTCGGACGCTCGGATATATTCCTGAATTGCACGATAGCGTTTGCCTTCCCGGTTTCGCAAATTATGGCTTTCATCAATCAAGACAGTTCGGAATCGTGCCGGAACATCTTGCAGGTCTTTCAAGACCATACTCAAAGACATTACTTTAGCTTGCAAGCCATATTTATTCACATAACTTTGCCACATCTTTTTAAGGTTTTTCGGGCAAATTATAAGTGTGCTGTGTCCCGTGTCTTCTTCAACGGATTTAACTAAAGCAGTTGCCATAAAGGTTTTTCCTAAACCAACGACATCTCCGATCAACACTCCATTACGTTTTTTCAAATGGTGGGCGGCAATTTGAACAGCAGCTTTTTGGTAGTCGAAAAGAATATGTTGAAATTCTCTCGGAATGCGAAACTCGGTAATTCCGGTTCGTGCTTCCTGCGAAAGATGATAAGCGATTTTCAAATAAATGTGATACGGCGGAATCAAATCAGGTCTTGCCCAACTCGTATCAATGATTTCAGCTAACTCTTCGGAAATATCCAAACACCAACGATCTTTCCAACGGTCATCAAACCACTTTTGCAATTTGCCGCAAGCATCGTGTTCAACAACATCAACATTTAATTCGCCTTGATGTGATAATCCTGAAAAAGTGAGATTGCTACTTCCAACGAATGTTGTTGTTGGATTGTTCAAATCCTGCCTGTGAACTAGATAAAGTTTAGCGTGAAGTTTATGGCTGAGAAATAATTTGACTACAACCTTCTTGGACTTAATTTGTTCACTTAATTTCTTTAAGGCAATTTCATCTTGCGTAGTTGGAACGCCGTATGTGAGTTGTTCCCGAAACTCTTGAGCAATCCGTTTTTTCATACGAATAACAGTTGCTTGATCTAAGTCTTGGTCTTTTCTGAGGCTAAAGAAATCTTTGAGTTCATCTTTCGGAGCAGATTGCATTCCAATCATTAACCGACAGCAATTGTTTTCTCCACCTTTCCAATTATCTATTTGATCCGCAATTTCTTTCCAACCGCGAAGATTAAAATATCCGACACAGAAATCCGCTCTCTCTGCGGTTCGGAGGCTTTCCTGCAAAGTTGGAAGAAATGAAAGTTCAATATTGTCGAAAATTCTTGGCATTTAGGGTTTTGATTAGAAAGTTTTAGTATTTGAATATTATGATTTTATCATTTTATAGAATCACTTTTTTTAGAGGGTCTTCCGGGTTTTCTATCCATTTTTTCAACCCGTTTTACTTCGCTTTCAAGAATAAAATTATCCCGACCGAATTTCTCTGCCTTGATTGTTCCTTCACTGATTAGTTGCCTTACTCGATCAGGCGTAATTCCCAAAACTTCACCTGCTTGTTTTGTTGTTAAATAGCCTTTCATAATTTCAATTTATAACATAGAAAAAAACCTTACGCAATAGTATGAGAATCGTCTTTAAACATTTGATTTATCCCCTACGCTAGCGTATGATTATAGATAGTTGGAAACAACTTATATTCAAATTAAAGAGGTAATTAGAATGATTAGATTAACCAAAGAAAATACACAAAGAGCCATCGAAAGATGCAAGCAATTAAAACCGCGTGTGAAGTTCATTAAAAATAGATTGTTTGTCGTTTATTCGTCGAATAACTCTAATGTTTATCACGTTAATTTCGATGTCCAAAACGGCGAAAAATTTGGACAATGTGAATGTAAGGCAAGTGAAAGAGGTTTAATTTGCTATCACTTGGTTGCCGGAGCAACGGCGAACATTTACCGACAATCATTAAGACAAATTCATTAAAGACGGTGCGGGATTATTTCCCGCATCTTTAACCCAAAACAAAAAAGGAAACTTTATTATTATGACAAACGCACAAATCGAAGCGAAAAAAACTTGTTTATCAAATCTAAATATTCAATTTAGAAATATGATAAATGGAAAATATAACAGACATTTTATTATGTCGAATTAGAGGAAACCAAGTTAATCAAATTTTGTTAGAGGAACTTTTAGAGGAAAGTTTAAGAAAAAAAGACTAGGGAAGATTTTAG
Source organism: Acidobacteriota bacterium (assembly GCA_030859345.1). Taxonomy (GTDB): domain Bacteria; phylum Acidobacteriota; class Blastocatellia; order Pyrinomonadales; family Pyrinomonadaceae; genus Aridibacter. Next base: position 27,176 of record JALZKH010000163.1, read on the forward strand.
CTTATTGTTGCAAATCCTTTATTTTACTTGTTTTATTGAAATACACCCGGCAAGATTCGAACTTGCGACCCTCTGATTCGAAGTCAGATACTCTATCCAGCTGAGCTACGGGTGCTTGAATCGTTTATGATTTTAGATTGATATTTACGGATTTGCAAATATCAGCATTTACTTTTGAATTTCTTCACGAATATATTTTACGACTTCTTTCATCTCTTCATCGCTTAACACATCCTTAAAAGCAGGCATTCCTTCATCTTTAATTCCGTTGGTAATATATTTTATATATTTTTCATCGGGCATTTTTTTCATTTTATCGCTCGTTAAATTATCAGCATCAAGCGTTTTGCCTTCGATTTCAACTTCTCCGCCTGTCCCATCTTCTTTGTGGCATCTGGCGCAATGTTCCTTATAATGTTTGCCTCCTGAAGCGAGTTCATCGGGAGATACCGTTGCTTGGGCTTCTGTGTTTTCAGGTTTATTTGTGTTCTCCGTGGCGTTGTTGGTTGTGGTTTCGGTTTGTGTGCAAGCAATTATAAATAACGAAATTGCTGCCAAAATTAAAAATGTTTTTACAATTTTCATAAATGAATTCTCCTGTCTTTAATTTGCTTCAAATGTTACGAGAGTTTAACTTATAAAATACAGTTTGTGCAAAAAATATTTTGAATACAGGGAAAAATTATGGAAAGGAAAAAATGTCTGATCGGTGGCGAATGGAAGGAAACGAGCGAGAATTTTGAAGTGAAATCGCCATTTACTAACGAGGTTTTGGCAAAAGTTTGTTCGATCAATCGAGATGAGATCGAAGATGTAATTGTTAATGCAGAAAAAGCGGCGGATGAAATGAAAATTCTGCCGAGATTTCGTATTGCCAAAGGTTTGCGGAAAATTTCAGAATCCATTAAAAAACGTAAGAAGGAATTTGCCGAAACTATTGCTAATGAAGCGGCAAAGCCTATAAATGTTGCTCGCGGTGAAGTTGATCGCGATATTTCAACTTTCGCCTGGGCGGCTTCGGAAGCGGAAAGATGGACGGGCGATATTGTTCCGATTGACACGCAGGCTGGCGGAAAAGGCAAAACAGGTTGGACGATACGAGTTCCGCGTGGCGTAATTTACGGCATTACGCCGTTTAATTTTCCGCTTAATTTAGTCGGGCATAAAGTCGCTCCTGCGTTGGCTTCGGGAAATTCGATAATTATTAAACCGAGTCGCAAAACTCCTTTGACGGCTTTACTTTTGGGCGAGGTTTTCCTCGAAAGCGGTTTGCCGAAATCCGCTCTGCAAATCGCTCCGATGGACACGGATTATATGGACACGATTTTGATTGATGAGCGTGTCAAAATGATCTCTTTTACAGGAAGCGATAAAGTTGGCTGGATGCTAAAGGAAAAATGCGGCAAAAAACAAATTTCGCTCGAACTCGGCGGAAATGCTCCCGTGATTATTGATGAATCCGCCGATATTGAAAAAGCCGTTGAGCGAACAACGATGGGAGCATTCGTTTATGCCGGACAAGTTTGCATTTCCGTTCAGAGAGTTTTACTGCATAACAAGATCGCCGATGAATTTACCGACAAATTCATCAAAAGTGCCAAAAAATTGAAAAAGGGAAATCCGCTTGATGATTCAACTCAACTTTCTTCGATGATTGATGAAGACGCGGCGAAAAAGGCGAAAAGTCGGGTTGATGAAGCGATTGACAACGGTGCAAAATTGATGTGCGGAAACGAAATTGACGGTGCAATGTTGGATGCAACGATTCTGACAGATGTTGATTCTGAAATGCCCGTCGTATCTGAAGAAATTTTTGCTCCCGTTGCCGTGATCGAAACATTTTCCGATTTCAAAGAAGCAATCGGAATGGCAAATCATACAAGATTCGGTTTGCAGGCGGGAGTATTTACGCAGAGTTTGGAAAATTCGCAATATGCCGCAAACAATCTCGAATACGGCGGCGTGATGATTAATGATGTCCCGACATTTCGAGTTGATAATATGCCGTATGGCGGTGTTAAAGATTCGGGTTTCGGTCGTGAAGGCGTAAAATATGCGATGGAAGAAATGTCGGAAATTCGGCTGATTGTGTTAAACTCTTAATAAATTTTGAGGTAAAAATTATGCAGGAAACAATATCAACAACCAATAAAACTCAATTTGTTTTTCGTCCAAAAGATGAAGAAAAAACGGATTTTATAACAAATAGACCTCTTGAAAAAGTAATTTAATGTTCAATTGCATAATTATACAATCCGGCTATCAGATTAACTCGCAGCATAAATCGGCGGCGGCGATTGCGATACCGTTCGCTCAAGATACGGAAAATCT
>JALZKH010000005.1 GCA_030859345.1 Acidobacteriota bacterium
GATAGAATACTTGTCAAAGAACGATAATCTTGTTTCGATAGTTGAATATGTTGTCTTTTTCTTGCCATCATTAAAAGATACAAGAAAAGACCTATTCTTTCAACAACTTCGGTTACGTTGCACTAGTGCCAATTCAAGTAAAACTTCGATTTCGGGTGATAATTAATCAATAGTGAAATGTTCATCAGGCAAAAGCGGAAGAAGTTTTGCAAGTCGCTGAAGCACAAACTCAAGTTGCATTTATCGAAAGTGGAATTAATCCCTTGAAAAAAGACCGTGCCAAAGCCGGTTTCAAGAATATTGATTCCTGCCAAACTATATTTGTTTAACAAAATAAATAATAGACAAACTTGTTTATTTAGTCCATAATTGGAGTGTTTTGTAATAATTGTTACAAAACACTTTTTTAAGTTGAACTTATCCTCAATCAAAGTTTTTTACTTATCAAATTAAACTCAATATTCTTCAGTATTTAATTAACAAGTAATTGTAAAATACCTCGGATTTTCAAATACGCTCTATGCAGTCGAACACAAAATTACAAAATTTTATGAGGACTCTGATTGTCTTAGGGTCTATTTGTATTCTAATTTCTTTATATAACTTTCCTTATTACAAAATAGAGATATTTTTAGTTGTTTTGTTTATTTTTACAGTTGGTATCAGTTCAAGAATTACTATTCAGATTCCAAAATTCAGGTCATTTATAGCTCTTTCCGATACTTTTATCTTTTTTGCTCTGATTTATTATGGAGGTGAAGTTGCTGTTATTCTGGCGGCGGTCGAGGCTTTTTTATCATCATGACGTTTCTGCAATAAAAAAATTACCGTTTTTGCAAACGCGGCAATGGTTGCGATCTGCACGGCAATCGTTGCAGTAATTCTGAATTTATCGGGTTTATCCAATGAGATTAAATTTCACGTTGTCTATCAAAACTGGGATAAATTTATAATTGCATTATCGGTAATGGCTTTAACCTATTTCGTTACAAATACAACTTTAGCTGCTATTTACGGAGCTTTTAGAACAAACGAATCTCTTTGGGAAACTTGGAAAACCAAATATATTTGGACATTTGTCACATATTTTGTCGGTGCGGCGAGTGCGGGAGTGCTTTTTCATTTAACTCACTACGTCGGATTCGGCGTTCTGCTGGCTACATTTCCGATTATTTTTCTTGTTTATCAAACCTACAAGATGTATCTGCAAAATGTGGAAATGTCCATCAACCAAGCCGATCAAGCCAAAGAATCTGCCGCAATTCTTCAGGAACAATCAATTGCCTTACGAGAGTCCGAAGAAAGATTCCGCAGTGCATTTGATTATGCACCGATTGGAATTGCCCTGGTTTCATCAAACGGAATTTGGCTTAAAGTCAATCGGGCAATGTGTCAGATACTCGGCTATGATAAAGATGAATTTTTGGAAAGAGATTTTCAATCAATGCTTTTAGCTGAAGATTTGGGAGTAACTCTTGTAAAAATTCACGAACTTCTCACAGGAAAAATTCAAACTTGCCAACTTGAACAGAGATACGTGCATAAAGGCGGAAATATCGTTTGGGCATCGTGGAGCGTTTCACCTGTTACGACTGCCGATTCGAAACAACCGAACCTGATTTTTCAAATTCAGGATATTACCGATAAGAAATTAGCCGAAGTAAAACTCCATTATGAAGCAAGCCACGATTCTTTAACCAGCTTACCGAACCGGGCAATGTTTATGTCGCGGCTTGAACTGGCTCTGCAAAAAAATCTTGAAAATCCTACACATAAAGTCAGCATTTTATTTATTGATTTGGATCGTTTCAAACTGGTCAATGATAGTTTAGGACATAATATCGGCGACCAACTTCTGATCCAGATCGCCGACCGTTTACAAGATTGCCTCCGTTCAAAAGATATAGTCGCAAGACTCGGTGGTGATGAATTTACAATTTTAGTTGAAGGAAAATTTCAAAACTCGGAAATCATAAAAATTGCCGAAAGAATTCAGAAAAATTTTTCCTATCCATTTAATTTAGATAAACACGTAGTTTACAGTTCGGCAAGCATCGGAGTTTTGCACAATACAGATAAATATTTGAATGCCGAAGATATGATGCGGGATGCCGATACCGCAATGTATCAGGCAAAACGTGCCGGAAAAGCCCGTCACAAAGTTTTCAGCCCCGATATGCACGAGGATGCTAAATTAAGTTTACAGATGGAAACCGATCTGCGTCGTGCGGTTGAAAATGGTGATTTGAATGTTTTCTATCAGCCGATATATTCTTTATCAGAGGAAAAAGTGGTCGGATTTGAAGCACTTGCCCGTTGGGATCATCCGGTTTCTGGCGAAATTTCACCTGATAAATTTATTCCTATTGCTGAAGAAATAGGTTTGATTCATTTATTGGGAAATCATATTTTGAGAAGAGCTTGTGGACAAATTCAATCATTAAGAGAAAATGATGAAGCAAATAAATCTATGAATCTGAGTGTAAATTTATCATCTAAACAATTTACACATAAGGAACTTGTTAGCGATATTAAACAAATTTTAAACGAAACCGGTTTTCCTCCAAACAGATTAAAACTTGAGATTACAGAAACAGTTTTTTTTGAACATAAAGAGCGAGCTGTCGAAATGCTTCATCAATTTCGTGAAATAGGCATCGAAATTGACATTGATGATTTTGGAACAGGTTATTCCAATCTCGGTTATCTAACCCATTTACCAATTTCCAATCTTAAAATAGACCGTTCATTTATAGCCTCTATCGGAAAGGAAGGTAATAATCTGGAGATTGTGCAAACAATTATTTCTCTGGCAAGAGGACTGGGAATGAAAGTAATTGCCGAAGGTGTGGAAAATCTAAATCAATTTGAGCAATTAAAAGAGCTTAATTGCGAAGAAGCTCAGGGTTATTTCTTTTCTGAACCTATATGTTTTGACGAAGTTCAGGAATTTATTACAAAATCAATCCACAATCAATCGCCCGCATTTGATGAATTCCCGATAATCTCTGCATTACAATAATTTTTAATAAATTTATTGTAATGAAAATAAGTCCATCGAACTATCCCTCAAAAATTTTTGCTTCCGGAATCACTTTCATTTTTTTAACAGAAATAAAAAAAGGTAAAAGCAAAAAATGCTTCTACCATTGAAAAATTTATAAAATTTTTATTGTTCTTATTTTCTAAGCCATCCGAATAAGCCGTGAATCGTTACATCACGATTTGTTTCATAAATCGCCCTGGTTAAAGGAATTCCCATTGGGCAAACCTGAACACAGTTTTGCGAGTTTCCACAATTGGTAATTCCGTCGTCTTCCATTAACGCTTCAAGTCTTTCATCTCTCGTAATTTCACCCGTCGGGTGCATATTAAAAAGTCGAACCTGTGCAATTGCCTGCGGTCCGATGTAATTATCATCGTGATACTGCGGACACGCTTCCAGACAACACCCGCACGTCATACAACGCGAATAAGCATAGCGTTCCTGTTGAACTTCCTGCGACATTTTCGGTCCCGGTCCGAGCGAATATGAACCGTCAAGTTCAACCCAGGCGTGTGTCCGCTTGAGATAATCGAACATCTGCGAACGGTCAACTTTCAAATCCCGCACATTAGGAAATTTAGACATCGGTTCTAATGTAACTTCATTTCCGCCCGCGTCCAGCAAAATATCATCTATCAAAGCTGAACAGGACTGACGCACCCGCCCGTTTATCACCATCGTGCAAATTCCGCAAACCTGTTCCAGACAATTCATATCCCAAACTGGCGGCGAAACTTCCCTTTTGTCATTTGTTACCGGGTTTTTGCGGATGTCCATCAGAACTGAAATGACGTTTAAATTCCGACGATACGGAATTTCAAATGTATCGGTATATTGATTAGACTCTAAATTTTCCCGCCGTTTGATATTTATTTTTATCGTCTTCGGCGGATTTCTTAAAACCTTTTTTTGCTCTGTGCCGTTTGTTTCGCTCATAATCTTTTAATTAACTTCCCAATTTCCCGTATTGCTGAAAATCTGAAAAATATAAAACAATTTTTTTATCACCTTCAAAATACGGATAAAATAATTCGTATTTCCCGTCGTGTGCGGTGAATCTTTTTTCCGCATATCCCTCATTAAAAACTTTATTTAAATAATCCCTGTCCAGCTTTGAAGCACTAAAAATAAAATTCTTCTTTTTAGGCTGATAATTTTTATCATCTGCACGTGCATAGTCGCTGAATCCCAAATACACATCTGAATTATCAATTGAATCTTCAACAATTACCGAAACATACGGAAAATTTTTATCGGTTTTTGACATTAAATCTAATGTTTCATCAGTTCGCAGTAGCCAATTTTCCGTAAACTCATAATTTACTAATTTATTAAGTATTCTCGGATTATTATCAATTACAGATTTTGCAGATTGAATTAACACCGCTTCTTTTTTCTTTGATGTTAGATAATCTCCCGAAAACAAAAGTCCGAACAAAATCGGGAATAACAACAATAATCCCAGACCGAATTTCCGTGAAAAATTCCTATTCTCAATTATTTCATCCTGATTATGTTTTTGAGCAATGCGTGTCAGATTAAACATCACATTTATCATCAAAGAACCGCCCATCAAAGCTAGAATTCCCAAAACGCTCATAAAGAATGTTTCGGACATATTTTCACGAAAAACTTTTAAGCCGAAAACCTCAACCGTAATAAAAACAAAAACCCAGTAAATCAGTAACAAAATTGAAATTGTCGCTACAGTATTGCTGATTTTTACTAAAGTTTTTAGATTCATAATTAACTCCTATTACTTGATTGCATCTTTATTCTAAACAGGATTGTCTTCGTGTTCTTCCTCAAATGATTCGCCTTCTGTTATCGTTTCTTTATCGTCGTTAGCAATCGCTTGACGGCTCTCGTTTTCAGGTTTTAATTCATAACCTTCCTGCACAATTTCAGGTGCATTTTCTTCGTTTATGCCATCGCCGTTTTTCTTTTCTTCTTCCGCTTCGTTTCCTTTCGAATAATCTCTCTGTCGCGGTTCGATCATTGAAATATCTACTTCTTCATAAGAGAAAACAGGCGATTCTTCGGAAAATTCGGCGATAGTCGTCTTTAACCACTCTTCATCATTTCGTTTTGGAAATTCAGGTTTAAAGTGAGCCCCGCGAGATTCATCACGGTTTAAGGCTCCGAGCGTTATAACTCTGGCAAGCTGGAGCATATTCCAAAGTTGCCGGGCGTGCGGAACGGCTTGTGTCGCCCACAGATTTGAATCGTTGATCGAAAGGTTTTGGAATCTTTCCTGCATTTCCAGAATCTTATTATCCGTTTCTTTTAAACGGTCATTGTAACGAACAACCGTTACATTTTCGGTCATAATTTTGCCGAGTTCGTCGTGCAGTTTATACTGATTTTCCGTTCCTTCATTTTTAATTATTTGGTTATTTATTTCTTGCTGACGCTTTAATTCCGCATCAAAAATTCCGTTTGTCTCAGTTCCTTTTCGCTCAACATTTTCGGCATATTCGATAGCTGATGGAGCAGCGATAAATCCACCATGAACGCATGAAACCAGTGAATTTGCTCCCAAACGGTTTGCTCCGTGAATCGAATAATCGCATTCGCCCGCACCTAAGAGTCCCGGGATATTCGTGCGTTGGTCAAAATCAACCCACATTCCGCCCATTGAATAATGAACGCCGGGGAAGATTCGCATCGGAACATAACGCGGATCGTCGCCGACAAACATTTCATAAATTTCCAGAATCGCACCGAGTTTTCGCGTTAGAGTTTCTGCCGGAATATGCGTCAGATCAAGAAAAACCTGATTTTCTCCGCCTATTCCCATTCCATCCATACAAACCTGAAAAATTTCGCGGGTAGCAATATCGCGTGGAACAAGATTTCCGTAAGCCGGATATTTTTCTTCGAGAAAATACCAACGCTCATTGGTTGGAATGCTGTTTGGACTTCTTGTATCGCCTTCATTTTTCGGAACCCAAACTCTGCCGCCTTCGCCGCGTGCGGATTCCGACATCAAACGCAATTTATCTTCTCCCGGAATTGAAGTCGGGTGAACCTGTATAAATTCGCCGTTTGCGTATTTTGCACCCTGCTGATAACAAGCCGAAATCGCACTTCCCGTGCAGACCTGCGAATTTGTTGATTTGCCCCAAATCATTCCGGGACCTCCCGTTGACATAATGACGGCATCGGCAGGGAAGGATTTTAATTCGAGCGTCTGTAAATTCATGGCGATCACGCCGCGGCAAACTTGATGATCGTCCAGAACCAATGAAAGCATTTCCCAACCTTCGTATTTATTTACTTTTCCCTCAGATTCAAACCTGCGAACTTGTTCGTCCAAAGCATATAAAAGTTGTTGTCCGGTCGAAGCACCTGCAAAAGCCGTGCGATGATGAAGCGTTCCACCAAATCTGCGGAAATCGAGCAAACCTTCTCGCGTGCGAGAGAATGGAACTCCCATCCGATCAAACAAATAAATAATATCTGGAGCAGCATCACACATTTGTTTAACGGGAGTTTGATTTGCCAGAAAATCGCCGCCGTAAACCGTATCGTCAAAATGTTTCCAGGGCGAATCACCTTCGCCTTTTGTATTCACCGCACCGTTGATACCGCCCTGAGCACAAACCGAGTGTGAGCGTTTTACGGGAACGACCGAAAGTAAATCAACATCGTGTCCCGCTTCGGCAATTTTCATCGTCGCCGCAAGTCCCGCCAACCCGCCGCCGACAACTACTATTTTCAACCCTTTTGAACTCATATTTTTTTCTTAAACTTTTTTATTTAAAATTCCTTCGGACCTTCCGGGTCAACAATTTTGTTTTTTTCCAATTCCCCGCAAAACGCCTGTGGAAATAAACCGCACGGGCGAACAAATGCAACCGCCGCATTTATTCCTACCGCAGATAGGAAAAATGCCAATCCGACACAAGCATAAAGTGCCATTTTCTGTGCTTTTTCACCGATTAAAATTCCCCAATCCACCGCAAACAAAAAGAATCCGTAAGCCAGATGCCAAGCCGTTGCGGTAATTCCGAAAATGTATAACACCATCACCCAGGGAATTGCGAATTCGCGGGAAACTATATCAAATGCCAAATCCGCATTGCCCGCGATCGGAGTTGTGTTTAATCCCGGAATCATTCCGAAACGGAAATTTAGTATGTGAAAAAAGATAAAGAAAAACAGGAAAATCCCCGTTACTCTCTGAAAAATATAAAACCAGTTGCGGGTGTAACCATAATTTAAGTTCGGACGTGATTCGGCTGAAATGAAAATTCCATAAATAGAATGAAACAACAGGGGAAGAAAAATCCCAAATATTTCGACGAAGATCAAATACGGTATGTGATGTATATCGCCCACCGCTTCATTAAAAAATTTGTCGCCGCTCATAGATTTGGAATTCGTGAACATATGAACGAAGAAAAAAAGTCCGAGCGGAACGATGCCCGTCAGTTGATGTAACTTTCTAAACAGAAATGTTCTGCTAATTTTTATAGCCATTTTCCAGCCTCACTTAAATTTTTTGGTGATAAAAACTGCGGATTCCAAATAGTATAACTTATATTAATATGTTTGCTAAATATACCTTTAATGAACTTTTTGAAATTTAATTATCACATTTTTATATTGATTTATTAAATAAGATAAAATAAATTATTTTTTGGTAAAAAAGAAGTAAAACTTATATTTTGTTGGACAGCTAAACATATATAATATATTGTAAACTTTTAGATAGCGAAATTTTAGATAAACTAATAACTTATGCACATCGAAACATTAAAAGTATTTTGTGATTTAGTGGAAATGCAGAGTTTTTCACTAGCTGCGGAAAGAAATTTTATTACACAATCAGCCGTCAGTCAGCAAATCAAGGCATTAGAAGAAAAATTTGACCGTCGTCTTTTAGAAAGAGTCCGCGGGAGACGTGATGTTCGATTAACGCCTGCCGGGGAAGTTTTTTATGATGAGAGCAAGAATGTCTTGGATGCTTTTGACCAATTAAAAGGAAATATGAATAGTTTGGTCGGCAAAATCGCAGGTGTGGTCAAAGTCGCAACCGTTTACAGCGTTGGATTACACGAATTGCCGCCGAAAGTCAGAGAATTTATGTCAAAGTTTCCTTCGGCAAAAATTGATCTTGAATATTCACGCACAACCCGTGTTGTCAGAGAAGTTTTAAAAGGTCACGTCGAACTCGGCGTAGTTGCATTTCCCGAACCACGTCGTGGATTAACGGTCGTTCCAATGGCAAGTGACCGTTTGGTTTTGATCTGTCCGCCCGATCATCCGCTGGCTAAAAAAGATAAGATCAAAGTCAAAGAAATAAAAGGCGAAAATTTTGTTTTGTTTGAGCGAGATGTTCCAACGCGAAAAGCAACAGATAAAATCTTAAAGTCTCACGGGGTGAGCGTTCAAAAAGTAGCAGAATTTGACAACATCGAAACGATTAAACGAGCGGTTGAAGTAGGATTCGGTTTGGCAATTGTTCCATATCCGAGCGTGATGGATGAAGAATCAAACGGTCAACTTTGCGTCATCAAATTTAGTGAAAAAGAATGGATTCGCAACGTCGGAGTAATTTACCGAAGCGACCGCGAACTTTCGCTTTCAGCTAAAAAATTCGTCCAGCTTTTAGAAAAAACTTCGCAATAGAAATAATAAATCACCTTACGTAATTTTATTTTTTGTCGTTGAAAGCGATCAAGATAATAGCGAAGGGTAAATGATTGAATACAAATATACTTTAATTTGCACAGGTTTCGTTTAATTAATAATTCGCTGGCGGAAAAGTGTTACATTCAAAGCGGGTTGACAACATTATTTTGCACTATATTTAACTTGCTACAAAAGTTAGTGAAGAAGTTGCGTTCATAGTATTTAAAGCCTGTTTGAGCAGCGGCACAAGTCCCTCTGTTTCCATATATTCCCTGCCGAGCAGACGGCGAAATCTTTTTTGTTTATTTTCTCCCGTCAATTCCCTCAGCATTCCATCAAAAAAAGCCGTAACAAGTTCGGGGGCAAATTGTTTTCCTGAATTTCGTTTCAAATCTTCGACCACTTCATTTGCCGGACGACGGCGTTTATAAGGTCTGTCGGTTGTCATCGCATCAAAAGAATCTGCAAGATTCACGATTTTGGCGATATACGGAATTTCATTATCCATTAAACCATCGGGATAACCGCGTCCGTCGAGTCTTTCGTGATGATATTTTGCCGCCAGCGGAATATCGGTGTATGGATGATGAATCGGCAAAAGGATTTCGTAACCCACGCCCGGATGTTTATTTAATTCGGCGGATTCTTTGGCGTTTATGCGATACGGAGCGTTGATTATATTTCGTTCAACCGTCAATTTCCCAACATCGTGTAAATATCCCGCAACCGCTACGCCCTCGATTTCTTCTTCCTTCCAGTTCAATTCTTCGGCAATAATTTCCGAGTATTTTCCGACGCGAACCGAATGTCCTTCGGTATATTTATCCTTGCAGTCAATCGCTGTCGCAAATGCTTTGACCGTATCTTTATAAGTCAGACGCATATCTTCATAAAGTCTGCGGTTTTCATCAGCACGGCGTTCAAGTTCCGCCATCAAATTTCGTTGATGAATGCCAACGCCGATGTGTCTTGCCATCGCCTGAACAATTGATTTATCAGCACTCGTAAAAGCTTCACCACTCGCTTTTTCGCCAAGAAAAACCATTCCCACCAATTCATCACGAACGATCAGAGGCATAATCATTTCAATATTTTTGCGTTCCAGAATCCGCTGATAACGCTGAAAAAACGCCAGCATTTTCGCCTGACTTATTTCAATATTGCTCATTCCGGCATTAAGAAATTCTTTTTCGTCAGTCAATTCCAGAGAAACCGACAGCGGAAAATCATCGCCGAGTCCGCGAACCGCCAGAAAATTCATTTCGTGACCGAAACGCGAATATCTCGCCACACCTCCACGCATAATTGCCAGCGAACCCAAAAGAAGATGTAGTGAAGTGCGGATCATCTCTTGAAAATTATTTTTGTAAGCCACTTCCTGACCAATATCAGCCAAAGCGGAAAATGTATGAACTAACTTTTGTTGTTGTGCAGAAGCATCAGACATAATTTTTTATGAAAAGATTTGAATTTTGGAGTGATAAGTTTTCTTATGAGCAAAAAACTTGAAATTTTTTACTTTTAATTTTTGATTTTCACGTAATTAGTCAGACCGAGCATTTCAAAAAGATGCTCCGTGTCATCATTTACATCGGAAAATACAACCTCCGCCCCCGAATTTGAAGCAGCATCAATCACACCTAGCAAAATTGAAACACCGATACTGTTGACTATTTCGGTATTCTTGAAATTCACAATCAAAGTTTTGCAGCCCGCATTAATCTGACGTTTGCATTCAAATTCAATTTTTTCGCCGCTGATCTTATTAAGATATTCGTTAGCAAAAACCGTAGTAATATCGCCTTCGGAAAGAACGGGTATTTCAATCTTTGTATTCACAATTTATTATTCAATTAGGTTTGAAGTTTTGTTATTTAGAGAAAAAAATGTCGGAAAATTATATTTACAGAATAGAATACTCAAACAATCTCTAAACAAGTCTTTAGATTACAAAAGCTAAAGTAATACTTTAATAAACCTTTGTCAACCTTTATTTTGTCTGACAAATATTATTATTGATTACCCAAATCACATATTTAAATCAATGTTTGTTTGATTAAACTTTCTTATAAAGGATTATTCAATTTATATTTATTTGCTGACGTTTAAAATTAACTTCTCTGAATAGGTTTGAATCAGGGATTTTACCGTCTATTGCTATTTGTCGCGGTGGATTTGTAAAACCCAAGAACTCAACAGATTTAATTTTCTGTCCTTTAAAATCGCCGGTTTTATTTAACATTAAGCTATTTTTTTTATATTCTATTTCTAACTTTTGCAGGATTCCCTTTTGATAATCATAACCTTCGCCGGAATCTTGATATAACGTAGAGATTTCGGTTCTATTAGAAGTGATTTCTCCGATGACATTTAAAGTTATTTCAGCATTCGGCATTTCGCCTGTATGTTGAATTACGGTCTGCGTTGGAATAACTGCACCGACGCGAACGAAGATCGGCAGGCGTTCGAGTGGTGATTTCAAGTAGTGAGTTTTTCCGCTTTCCAATTTTTCGCCCGTCCACCAATCAATCCATTCAGCACCTTTGGGCAGATAAATTCTGCGTGTTTCCATTCCTTCTTTGATAACCGGAGCGACGAGAACATCCGAGCCGAGCATATATTGATCGTTGATTAAATATGTCCCTTTGTCTTCAGGGAATTCATACCAGAGTGGACGCAGAACGGGTTCGCCGGTTTTTTCGTGCTGGTAAAAAAGCGTGTAAATATAAGGCAAAAATTCGTATCGAAGTTCGACGGTTTCACGATTTATTTTTGTGAATTTTTCGCCGAATGCCCAGGGTTCTTTGTCGCCGACCCAACCGACCGAATGCGAACGCAAAAACGGTGTTAGAGCGGCGGCTTGAAGCCAACGCGTGTAAAGTTCCGCACTCGGCATATCCTGAAATCCGCCGACATCCGCACCGACAAAAGGCACGCCCGAAACGCTCATATTGGTGAGCATCGGAATTGAAAGTGCAAGATGATCCCAACTCGCATAATTGTCGCCCGTCCAGACGGCAGAGAATCTCTGAACGCCTGCAAATCCCGCTCGCGTTAAAACAAACGGACGCGAATTCGGTTCGAGTTTTCGCAAACCTTCAAACGACGCACGAGCCATCTGCATCCCGTAAACATTGTGATAACGCCGATGCGTATCGGGAAAACCGTCGCCGAAATGCGGCGTGTCGTTTGGAAAAGTTTTGTCGGGATGATGATAGATTTCGGGCTTTTCGGTCTTCTCTGTCAGAAAAACGCCCGGCTCGTTCATATCGTTCCAAAATCCCGCCACGCCTTCATCAAGATGTCTTCGATAAAATGACGCAAACCACGTCCGGGCTTTCGGGTTTGTAAAATCAGGGAAAACTGATTCTTTCGCCCACACGTTGCGAACCAAATCCGTGCCGTCGGGATTTTTGACATAAACATCTTTTCCCAAACCATCTGCATAAACATCATATTTTTTGTCAGCTTTAATTCCCGGATCAATTATCAAAACCGTTTTGAAACCGTCGGCTTTCAAGTCATTTATCAATTTTTTCGGATTCGGAAAACGCTCTTTGTTCCAGGTGAAAACGCGATATTCGTCCATATAATCAATGTCTAAATAAATTACGTCCGCCGGAATTTTGTTGCGTCGAAATTCTTCAGCAATCGTCCGAACACGGCTTTCTGGAAAATAAGACCAACGCGATTGCTGATTGCCCAAAGCCCAGATCGGCGGCAGCGGAGTTTTACCTGTTAAGTTAGCATAGTCTTTCAAAACATTTTTTGGCGAACGAGTCTTTCCTCCCGTAAAAACAAAATAATCGAGTTCCCCGCCGTCAGCTCCGAACGAATATCTTTCCGGCGAAGTTTTGCCCATATCGAAAAATGTGCGGAAGGTGTTGTTGAAAAATATGCCGTAAGTCTTGCCGTCGTGAAGTGCGTAAAAGAAAGGAATTGATTGGTAAATCGGGTCTGTGCCGATCGGATATGCAAAAGTGTCCGTATTCCAATTGACAATATATTTGCTGTTTCGCTGCATTTCCGCAAACGCCTTTTCGCCAAAACCATAATATGTTTCGACCTCGCTTCGGCGGAGTTTTGAAGTTTTGATCTCGCCCGTTTCTTTATCAAAACTTGTCGGATGTTTTATGTCATCCTGAACAACTATTTCGCCCGTTTCATCAAAAACTTTTGTTGAAAACGGCACTTTTTGAATTGAAACTTTCGCACCATTTTCATTTGTTAAAACTATCTCTTTATCGGTTTGAGAAACTTTAACACCCGGCGTTTTCACCTTCATTGATGGATCAAAAGCGTAGGAAAATTCGCGTTCAAAAGTTCCATTCGGAGCAACCCGAATGCGGACGACATTGGAATCAAAAAATTCAACTTTTGCTTTTGCACCGCTTGTCGTTTCCAAGACAACGCCATTCGATTTATTTTCCGCGATCTTTGTTACACTTCCAATTTCCTGCCAAGCGGCTTGTGCAGAAACGGAAAATAAAATCAGCAAAAATAGAAAAGAGCAGAAAAAACCTGCTCTGTGAATATTTTTTATAATAAGCGAATGTTCATTCATCATTTTATTTTACATCAGACCAATTAATTTAAACGCACGACGGGCATCATCATTTTGCATAAACCAATACCAGACTTTACCCGTTCGCAAATTTTCCGCACCGAGCAGAGAGATTCCCAAATCTATGCCGAGAACGTCCTCGCCAACCCAACCCGTGTTCGGATTAAAAGCGTCGGCAAAACTGTATTTGCCGTAAACTTGACCGCCGTATTTTTCCTTCATTTCCTTTAAAGTCGGCAGAGAAATATCTGGCGTAAACATCAGCGAACCGGCGACTGCGTAAGGCACAACCGAGCCGTCAATGCGTTCGTCCTGTGGTGGAGTTCCCCACGCGATATAGCCTTTTTCGCTGTCCGAAGCTGATAGTCCCCACATTGTTTTTGAGTATTTTGGAAAATTTTTACTCAAAACATCGGCGGAAAATTCCTGTTGAGCCTTAGTCGCTTTGACAGAATTTTCAAAATAATTTACAAACGGCGGACGTGTTTCACGCTTTCCCCGAAAATCAACCCAAGCGTGCGAATATTGATGGATAAAAAGCGGTGAAACAGCGGCTAAATATCTGTAACCTTCGTATTCCTTCCAAGTCCTTTCCCAAGCCCACCAAGAATTTTTTGAGATCGGATGCGTTTCCGAACCGATTGCCAAAAGATACAAAATCATTTCTTCGCTGTAATTTTCCCAATTCGCGTCGAGAAATCCGCTTTCAGGTTTCCAGCCGTGCGATAAAATATACTGATTTTCGCCCTGCATCCATTTGTAATCAACTCTGTCGGCGATTTTATCGGCTAAATTTACGATTTCTTTATCGTCCGCAAAACATTGCTTGACGGTCAAAACTCCGCTGACGAGCAAAGCCGTATCAATCGAAGAAATTTCGCTGTTCCAACGCCTTTCGCCCGTTTCATAATCGAGCCAATGATAAAACCAACCGTTTTTGTGAAAGGCTTTATTGGCAAAAAAATCGAGTGTATTTCGCGTTCTCAGTTTGACTTCATCCTTCGGCATCCAACCGCGATCTGCGGCGATGCAGTAACTCGTTAAAGCAAAACCAGTAGCGGCGGAACTTGCGATATTATATGAACGATGTCCTTTCGGTTTTTGTTTGCCGTCCGTGCCGACGCGATCAAGTGTTAAGCCGTTTCTCGGGTTAGAATTTTCCCAAAAAAAAACAAAACTTCGCTTCGACATATCTTCGAGAAAAGCGTTGTCATTCTTTGAGATTTCCGCTGTCGGACGCGGAACGGTCGGTGCGGGTTCGACATTTTCGTCAGCAATTTTTGAAGTGGAATTATTAGAATCCAGAACCTCAAAAACGCTCTGCATCCCGTTATCGCTGCTCGTTCCGACGATCACCTGAAATTCGCCCGGTTCGAGCACGGGTTTTAAATCGCGGTCAAGAAATTCCAAATCCTTCGGCGTTAGAGTAAATTCAACGGAGCGTTTTTCTTTCGGCTGCAAAGTTATTCGCTCAAAACCACGCAGTTCTCTGACAGGTCTTGTAACGGTTGCGGCGATGTCATGAATATAAAGTTGGACAACTTCGTCGCCTTTTACTTTGCCCGTGTTTTCAATATCAATCGTAACTTTTACGTTTTCGCTTCGCTTAATTTTTAATTTATCAAGCCGCAAATTGCTCAACTTGAAAGTCGTATAACTCAAGCCGAAGCCGAACGGATAAAGCGGTTGGTTGGAAATATCGAGATATTTTGAAGTGTATTTTTGCTCGGCTAAAAATGGTCTGCCCGTGTTTTTGTGATTGTAATAAATCGGAATTTGTCCGACGGAACGCGGAAAGGTTACGGGCAATTTTCCGCCCGGATTCGCGTCGCCGAAAAGCGTGTCAACAATCGCATTTCCCGCCATCGTTCCCGCAAACCAAGTTTCCAGAATCGCCGGTGAATTTTCCGCTAACCAATTTATTGTCAACGGTCTGCCGTTCATCAAAACGACGGCGTAAGGCTTGCCGGTTGCGTGAATTTGTTTAACTAATTTGGTTTGCATTCCGGGCAAATCTATCTCGGAACGCGAAGCCGCTTCTGCCGACATATCGGACGATTCGCCGATTACCATAATCGTAAAATCCGAAGTTTTCGCTGCATTTACCGCCGCCGCAAATTCTTCGTCCGTTTTGCAGTAAGCGTCGCAGCCTTTGGCATAATTTATTTTTAATTTCGGATACTTTTGTTTTAACGATTCGAGAACCGTGATCGGATCAGTTGGCTGTCCGTCGCCCGTCCAATTGCCGTTCATTTCCCGTTTGTTGTTTGCCAGTTCGCCGATGACCGCGACGGATTTTATATTTTTGCTGATCGGCAGAGTTTCGTCTTCGTTCTTTAATAAAACAAAAGATTTTTCGGCGGAAATTTCAGCGTAATCACGATTTGCTTTTTTGAAAACTTCGGCTTTTTCAAGTTTTTCGTCGGCAAACGGTTTATTAAAAAGTCCCAAACGATATTTAATTCGCAGAACATTTTTGACTGCTTCATCAATCGTAGCAAGCGAAACTTTTTTATCTTTTAACAACTGCTCGCCGTATTTATTGTAAAGCCGCGAAACCATTTCAATGTCTGTTCCCGCGTTTAACGCATATTTCGCCGCATCGGGTTCGTCTTTCGCTAAACCGTGAAACATCAGTTCCATCACGGCGGTATAATCGCTGACTACCAAGCCGTCAAACTTCCATTCATTTCGCAGAACATCCCGCAGAATAAAAGGATTCGCTGTTGCCGGAACGCCGTCGAGATCGTTAAATGCGGTCATAAATGAACCGACTCCGGCATCAATCGAGGCTTTGAACGGCGGAAAATATGTTTCCCGCAAACTGCGTTTTGAAATATTCGTCGTATTGTAATCGCGTCCCGCTTCCGCCGCACCGTAGCCGACCCAATGTTTTGCCGTCGCCATTACGCGATTCGGTTTTGAATAATCATCACCCTGAAAACCGCGAACTCTTGCAAAAGCGATCTTTGAACCCAAAAAAGTATCTTCGCCCGCACCTTCGATAATGCGTCCCCAACGCGGATCGCGGGCAATATCAACCATCGGTGCAAACGTCCAATGAACACCCGCCGCACGGGATTCCGCCGCCGCAATTTCCGCCGTTCTCTCAATCGAAGCCAAATCCCAACTTGCCGATTCGCCTAATGGAACGGGGAAAATCGTCCGATAACCGTGAATCACATCAAAGCTAAATAGCATCGGAATTTTCAAACGCGATTCAAGTGCGGCTCTCTGCAATTCATTCGTCATCAAAGCCCCGCGGACATTCAATGTAGAACCAAGCAAACCCTTGCGTGCAAGTTCGAGATGTTCGGGGCGAAATTTCCCGTTAGCTTCACCGTCGAGCATCTGAAGTTGACCGAGTTTTTCTGCCAGAGTCATTTTTGAGATTAAAGTGTTTATTTCATTCTCAAAATTTTTCTGACTTTTCTGTGCCGAAATCGCTGATATAAAGAGAAATAATAAAAGCGGAAGGATAAAAAGTCTTGGTTTGTAGAATTTCATTTTTGCTTTGTAATTAACGGAAATTCACCGCAATTTGTTTAAATTGTTCTGAGAAGTTTGGAAATAAAAGAAGCGGAGATTTTATAATTTCCCCGCTTCTTTTTTCAATTATAAGCGAAACAATTTAGAAATTAAATCTCGCCTG
Organism: Acidobacteriota bacterium; assembly: GCA_030859345.1. Taxonomy (GTDB): domain Bacteria; phylum Acidobacteriota; class Blastocatellia; order Pyrinomonadales; family Pyrinomonadaceae; genus Aridibacter. The sequence continues at coordinate 16,903 of JALZKH010000005.1, forward strand.
AAATTCGATCACACGACCAGACAATCCGTTGGTCGCTCTGCCGAATTGTTGATTCGGTTGATCGCCATTATTGATTCGCGTGCTGTCGGATGCGAATCCGAAATTGTTCAAGTTTAGAATATTAAAGACATTGAAAAGATTTGCCCGAATATCTAAATTTGATCTTTCACCCAAAAACGGGAAAGCAAATTTTTTCGCAATCGTTAGATCGACATTAAAATAACGCGGACCGCGGAAACTGTTGCGTCCGATTGCCGGTGGATTCACCAGAAAACTCGTCTGACCATTTGCATCGCGGTTTAGTGTGGTCAGGAAAATAGTATTACAACCTCCCGGCGTATTTATACAGTTTACTCCCGGAATGAAACTTCCCGTGAAGTTGCCGTTTCCGGTCAAAAATGTATCGTTGGAACTGTTATTTCCCGCACCACCGAAAAATCCGGTTGGTCGGAAAGGTCCGAAGAAAGCACCACCTGATGTGCGAATTCCGGGTCCGCCGACAACGGGTGTAAATGGAAAGCCGGTATGATACGTTACGATTCCGCTGAGTTGGAAGCCGCCGAGAAGCGTTTCGACAAAATCGTTACGATTTTTAAAGAATGGCAATTCGTATAATCCGAACAGATCGAAATTATGCGTTACGTCAAAATCCGAAGGTCCGTATTCAGTACTATTATCAACCGGAAAAGTCTGATTTGTAACAAAACCGGGTCCTGAGTTCGATAAATTATCAAGACTCTTGGAAAAACGATAGTTTGCCTGAACCTGAAATCCGTTGGCAAATCGTCGTTCAATCGTAGCTAACAGAGCATTATATCTTGATTTAACATCGGGTGTCGGAAAAAATGCCGCACTAATATTTGGATTCAGATTAGCAAAAATAAAGTTTTGATTAACCAAGCGTATCAAATTATTAGTAGCACTTCCCTGATAACCGAGCGTTGCCGTTAATTTTGCAGGCAATTCATACTGGAACTGCAAAGAATATCTGTAACTCTGAGCATTCGGCTGGTCTTGCGGCGAACCGTAAATTTCTACTGCACCGTTAAACGGTAAATTGTTTGCCGGATTGATTCCGCCGCCTAGATTCGGATTGGTCGGAAAACTGTCGGGTGAATTACTCGAACCGATAGCGTAAAGTATTTGCCCGTTCGCAAACGGCGATCCAAAATCTTGAGGTGCCGTTCCGCAGCAAATACCGAATCGTCCGAAAAATGGCGGATTAGCAAGTGAATTGATAAAAACGACATTAGGTATGCGATTATAGCCGATACCGAAACCGCCGCGAATTACCAGTTTATCATTGAAATATGTCGGACTGTAAGCAACGCCGATCTGCGGTCCGAAATTGTTTTTATCCGATTGAAAAAAATTGTCAACAACTTCAATCCTTGCATCGGATATTCCGTTTGGTCCTAAGATAAGATTGGTTTGCTGATTTAATCCGTCGTCAAGCGGCGAGAAAAATTCATAACGCAAACCTAAATTCAAGGTCAGATTCGGTTTGACCTTCCAGTCGTCCTGAACAAAAAAGGCGTAATCATTCGTTCTGTATTCACGTTGTGCATTAGCCGGTTCGCCGGTATTCGGATCGGCATTAATCTCTTCAAAAATCGGTGTGTCGTTTGCCAGATTAAATAATCCGACAAAACTAAATAAGGGACGTGCCCCGCCGATAAGACTTCTGTCGTTCTTATCAAATCTAAGTTGTGTACCTAGTTTAAGAACGTGATTTCCGATCACCCAGTTAAAAGTATCACTAATATCAATACTCTTTTCAGATAAAATTCCCGGAGTATTTTCACCCCGCGGTGCACCGAATCGGATTCTGTCAAACGGAAGTCCTTCAACTTCAATTCGCGGAACACCGAAGTTTGAATTCGGATTCGATTCGACTTCATTAAAAGAAAATCCGCTGTAATTGATGCGGAACTGATTGAATTTCGTGCCGGAGAAAGTGCGGTTGTAAATTCCGGCTGCCGAAAAACTCAAACGATCTGAAATAATATCGCCAATCGGACGACTGCGTCCGCCAACGTCTGTTCCGTTATTTAATGTCGGAGTGAAAAATGTCGAAACGGCGATATTATCTTTGTCCGTTGCGTTAAAATCTATTCTCGTGAAATATTGGTTACCTTCAAATGAATTAGGGTTAAATAATTCAACAAATTGTATATCGGGAATGCCGTCTAATCCGCCGCCGATATTGGCATTACCGACTCCATCACCAAGAGGTAAATAAACATTTCTTGTTCCGGTAATAGAACCTATGTCAAGCCCACCGTTCACCGCTTGGCATCTGTCGGGACCGAGACCAATATTGACAGAACCTGCAGGACCTCCGCTGCAAAAGGCAGTTAGAACTCTTGAAATTCGTGGAGTGATTCCCGCTTCGGCAAATGCTTGTGCCGTTACACCGTTAGGACGCAATTGACGAACTAAATCGCGGTATTGAGAAGTTTCGACAAAAGCTGTAGATGTATTGCTGGTATCACTTCGCAAACCTTCATACGTGAAAAAGAAAAACAGTTTATCCTTTCCATCAATAAAGGTCGGTCCGCCTTCGCCGAAATTAAAGAACGGCAGAGGTCCGCCGATGCTGCCGCCGAATTGGTTTTGACGATTTTCAACTCTTTGAACAAATCCGGGAAATGTATTGAAAGCATTAAATCCGGGTTGGTTATTTTTATAAAATAAACTTCCGTGAAAATCGTTTGTTCCGTTCTGGCTGACGACTTTGATCGTCGCCCCGGAATTTCGCCCGTCTTCCGCCGAATATGTACTGGAGGTGATCGTAACTTCCTTAACGGCTTCCTGACTCGGCGTGATAATCGCCCCGCCGCCGTTGGTTTGACTGTTGACGCTGACACCATCTATTTGGAAATTATTGGCATCAACTCTTTGCCCGTTAGCTGAAATAGCAACTTGATTTTCAGTTTGAAAAATAGAAGTATTTGAGCCGCCCGGTCCTGTCGAGTTGGGAAATCCGACTGAACCACCGTTTCCGCCTCTTGCTCCGTCGCCGAAAACGCCCGGTGTCAAACGTGCCAATTCATAAGGATCGCGTCCCGTCTGCGGAAGTTCTTTGACTTCCTGATTGGAAATCGTGTTGCGGATGTTGGCATCTTCGGTTTGCAAAACTGCATTGTCCGCTTCAACCGTTACGACTTCGGAAATGCCGCCGATCTCAAGTTGAACATCAACCCCTCTTGGTGCTTCGGCATCTACTTTAATATTGTCAATAACTCTTGTTTTAAAAGAATCTTGCTCGACCGTAATGCTGTAATCTCCGGGTGCAAGCCCCGTAAAACGATAAAAACCGTTGTCGCTCGCCGTAGTCTTCTTAGTTTCCGCCGTTTCTTTATTTCTCAATGTAATGGTTGCACCCGGAATAGTAGCTCCGGCAGTATCGGTTACAGAACCTTGAATTCCTGCTTTGAATTGTGCATTGGTGATGACGGCAAAGCCCAAAATAAACAAACTGCAAAACAATGACCGGACGAAAATATAAAAGCTCTTAAACATTGGAAAACCTCCACAAAATTCTATCTATTTTTTAATTTTTGTTGTGTTCACGAACTAAAGCCGAAGTATTGGATAAATCTTTTTAGTAAATCGTTTTAGTAATGATGAAAATTCTATAACAAAAATGTTAAATTAGTCAATAAAAATGTTGCATTATTAAAGAATTTTCCTGAATCAATCTTAATTCGATATAAAATTTTGTGCAGAAAGTCTTGTTTTAAACTATTATTCTGTGCGAAACTTACGCGATGCCGGATTCTAAAAGTAAAAAAAAATCAAAACCCGAACCTAATGATAATGTTAAAGCAAGATCTGTAAGTCTAAAGGATGTTGCTGCCGAACTAAAACTTTCTCCGACTTCTGTTTCATTGGTTTTAAATTCTTCTCCGACGGCTGATTCAATACCGCAGGAAACTCAGGATCGAATTTTTGAAGCTGCCCGGAGATTAAATTATCGTCCCAACTATATCGCCCGATCATTACGGGTTCAGCGGACGCATACCATCGGAGTTTTAATTCCCGAATTAAGTGGTGGTTATTCTGCAACGGTTTTAAGCGGCGTTGAAGAAGAACTTTTAGAAAGAGATTTTTTCTATTTTATCGGAAGCCACCGCCACCGACCCGAATTTATCGAGCGTTATACAAAGTTTTTTATGGAAAGATGCGTCGAGGGGATTTTAGCAATTGATACGCCGCAGAATCATCAGACATTTTTGCCCGTTGTTTCAATTTCGGGACACGATAAAATAAAAGGTGTAACAAATATCGAACTAAACCACAAAAGTGCGGCGTTGCAAATCGTTGAGCATCTCAAAAATCTTGGTCACAAAAAACTTGCCGTTATCAAAGGTCAGGAATTTAGCTCGGACACCGAGGTCCGCTATAATTCGATTGTCGAAGCGGCGAAAACATTCGGTATTAACATTACAAATAATTTGGTCGGACAATTGATCGGTAATGATCCCTCGCCGGAAACGGGCTATCGTGCCGCAAAAAATTTGCTCGCAACGGGCGAAAAATTTACTGCACTTCTGGCGTTTAATGATATTTCTGCAATCGGTGCGATTCGTGCTTTGAGAGAAGCAAATCTAAAAGTTCCTGAAGACATTTCCGTTTCGGGATTTGACGACGTAGATGCTGCCGAGTTTCACAATCCGTCATTAACTACGATTCGCCAACCGCTTTTTGAAATGGGCAGATTAGCCGCAAAAACATTGCTCGACACCCTTGCCGAATCAAAAAATGATAAACAAAGCCGAACTCTTACCGTCGAACCGAAATTGATTATCCGCCAATCAACCGCCTCGGTTAAAAAATAATTCTATGCAGGAAAGTTCTGATTTTAAGACATTGCCAAACTCCAATAAAAGATTATTGATTTGGCTGCACTTGGGTTTTTTGCTGATCGGTATCATCACGGTTTTACTGGGACAAATTCTGCCGATTTTGTCCCGCACTCTGTTTTTAAATGACAACCAGGCGGGATATTTTTTTATTGCTCAGTTTGCCGGTTCGCTGATCGGCGTTTTTTTATACAATCGAGGAATCAAAAAAATCGGGCATCTGAAAACCTTGCTGATCGGATTTTTTTTAATGTCCGCCGGATGTCTGGGTTTAAATTCGGACAATTTCACTATGTGTCTGTCAATGGTTCTGCTCTACGGCATCGGCATCGGTTCAACGATTCCGACAATAAATATGCTGGTTGTGGAATTAAATCCGGCAAAATCTTCTTCCCTTTTAAATCTGATAAATTTCTTTTGGGGAGTTGGTGCAATTTTGTGTAAACCGTTTGTTGATTTTGTCGGATCAACTGAAAGTTATTTTTTGCCGACCTCGATACTTGCTTTTTTACTATTGATATTTGGCTTGATTATCGGATTTTCAAATATTTCGGAAAATCCTGTAAAACTGCAAATTGAAATTAAACCGACAATTCCGATTTGGAAAACTTCGACCGCTTGGCTGATCGCTTTTTTTAATTTCATACACATCGGAATCGAAAGCAGCGTCGGCGGTTGGATCACGACCTTTGAAAACCGTTTAACAGATAGTTCGCCCTGGCTTTGGCTTTCCGCTGCATTTGTATTTTTTCTTATGATGGTAATTGGACGTGGTTTTGCTCCGATTTTTCTACGGTTTTTAAGTGATAATTCCTTATTACTCCTGAATTTATTATTGATGACTTGCGGTGCGGTTTTAATTTTGCAGGCAAATGCTTTTTTATCTTTATTACTTGGAGTCGGATTTTTGGGCTTCGGAACATCCTCTGTTTTTCCAACAAATATGTCCCGCTTTACAAAGATTTTCGGTGCGGAATCTGCCCGCAATGCAACGCCGCTTTTTGTCCTCGGAAGTTTAGGCGGAGCTTTTATGACCTGGTTGATCGGTTTTATCTCAACTGTTTTTAATGATCTGCGGATCGGTTTTTTTGCTGTGTTAATAAGTTGTTTTATTTTGATTGTTCTGCAACTTATCATTTCCAGAAAAAATATTTCTCTGGTAAATTGATAAAATGAAGAAAAAACTTTTAGGATTTTTATTTATTTTTATCTTCGGCAGTTTTGCGATATAAGTTATATGTCAAGGTTATTCAACCGCTTGAAATTTACTTTAACTCGTTCCGATAAGTATTTTTATAGGCTTAAGTCTGCCTTAGTTTGATTTTAAGAGTTTAACCATAGAGATTTTTGTGCCATCGTCAACTTGTTCAAATTTAACGTCATCCATTAAGGTTTTCATCAATTTTAAACCCCATCCGCGTCTGCCTTCATCGGGTTTTATCTCTTTCGTTTTCACACCCTTAAAGCGTAGTCCGCGATTGGAGATCGTGATCAGGATTTTATCGTCTTTGACTTCAAATTTTTGATAGATTTTGCGATCCGGGCTGTGCGAATGTTCATTAGCATTTATAAATGCCTCAACTAAAGCGGTTTTTATTTGATTAATTGCTTTCGGCTGAAATGAATGTTTCCGGGCAATTTCTTCTAAGGCGTGGGCGGCAATCAGTTCGGTGTCTTCGCCCATCGGGACGATCATTTCATACTCATTCGGATTAGTTTGGACATTTATCAAACTTTCCGCATCCAGATATTTGGCAAGTAATTCTACCTGTTTATAGCTTTAGCCGATAGCTTGCCTTGAACGCAGAATTTCGGACGCTTCAGCTTCAAAACCTTCAGGAGAAATCAGCCATAAGCGATAATTTTCAAAACCGCACATAATCGCTACCATTTCCAAACGATCACACCAAAACCTTGTTAAATCTGCTTTTACTTCGAGTTTTGATTCAATTTCCGCCGCAATCCAGACGATTTCATCTTCATCTTTATAGCTTGCCGCTTCAAATCCAAGTGCCACCGCCGAACATTCTTTTTCGGTCAAAAGACTTATCGGCGAATAAAGCGAAACGGTGTTTGCCGTGTAAACAATTTGCGGCAACTGCATTTTTTCTGCTTCATTTTTAACGTCTTCAAGAATACTTTGACTATCATTTCCTTTGTGAAGTTCTTTATAGATATTGTAATACAGCAAACTGACGGGAATTTTCTGACAATCAAAAACCGAAAGCAATTCCCGCAAGCCGATTGCCGATTGCCGGCGGTAAAATTTTGCCATAATTTCGGGAGCTTTTTTGAGAAATTCAGACAAGGATTCGCCAAAGACCAAAGCACGCGAACCTGCCATTATTTCCAACCGAAAACGGGATTTGATATAATCGTTTAAAATCTCATTGCCTTCATTTACACCGACCAAGTTTGAAGTAAGTTGAATTATTTCATACGCATTTAAAAGCCGCACCGCCCGATAAAATTCCGAATTTTCAAAATCAAGATGCTTTTCCCAAGCCTCAATCGGAACTTTTTCCTTTTCAATTGTTAAAGCGTTATATAAAAGACCGATCAGTTGTTTTTGGATTTCAACATTCGGCGTTATTTCATTGAAAATGGCATCACAAAAAATTTTGATTTTGCCGCCGAACAGTTCTTCCGAATATATTTGCTCAACTTTTTGAAAAGTATTCAGATCAAATCCTTTTTCTTCCGCCGCAGCAAAAATTAATTTGATAAATGTCGGATTTCCGTTAAACTGCAACGCAATTAAATCTCTTGTCTGATCGTTGATTTTTATTTTCTTTTGAGCCGCAAGATTTTCCGCAAATAAACCGCTGTCCGAAAATGAAAGCGGTTTGATTGCCAAAGTTTCAGCTTCGTTTAATTTCGTATTTCCCGTCTGCATCGAGGCGAAAATAAAACGTCTTTTACCCGCAAAAATAAATGGTAAAGCTGAACGGCTGAAAATTTCTTTGAGTTCCCCGATCAAATCCGTGTCGCCCGTCAGTTGTTCAGCAATTTCAAGATTATCAAACACTACAAAAGTTTTCGCCCCGTGATGTCCGGCTCGCAAGGGTGAACTGAAAGCCTGTCGAACAAATGCGTTTTCGCTGTTAAGTTTGCTCTCACGCGAGCAAGCCGTAATCAAACGATCAATCCAATATCCGTCAGATGGAATCGCCAGTTCGGATAGTTCGCAGATGTCGGGAGCGGAGTCCAGAATGTTTGTATCATTTCGCCGAAAAGCTACGGTTTGTTGAAGCAAGGTATGCAAAAATCTCAGAGCTGCATTTTTTATCGTTTTATCGCTTTTTTTAAATTCAAAATAAATTGGAATTATTTCGTCCTGCTCAATAAATAATTGATCGTAAACTTGCTTTAACAATTCGGATAGACCAACTCCGGGAGATGATAAACACAACAATCCCCGAGATTCATCCAAACCTTTCGTATGCCGCAAAATTGCAACCAATTCTTCGGTTCTACCGATAAAATTTTTAATTTTCTGTTGATAAAATCTGTTTCTTTTCGGTTTTTTTCATTCGGACGGTTCAATGTTTTTTACTAAGCTAAATTATTATTCGCTATTCCCATTTCCATAAATCTGCACATTGTTTCTGCCTTTATCTTTGGCAATAAATAGAGCCTTATCAGCCGCTAAAATTAAATCTTCAGGCGTATTTAGTTTTAAGGATGCACCTACAATTCCGATGCTGACCGTAACTTGCCGGTTTGGAAATTCCGTATCTTCGACATTTTTTCTGATTCGTTCAGCGATTGTTAAAGCCTCTTCGATATTTGTCTGCGGCAGTAAAATTGAAAACTCTTCGCCGCCGTAGCGTGATGCGACGTCGGCCCCACGCAAGGTTTTCTTTAATGTATGACCGACGATTTTTAAAGCCTTGTCTCCTTCGGGATGTGAATATGTGTCATTATATGCTTTGAAATTATCAACATCAATCATCATAAAACTCATCTGAAAGCCGTGCCGATTTGAGCGTTTTAATTCTTCCTGCAGACGTGCTTCGAGATAGCGGCGATTTAAGAGTCCCGTCAAAGGATCGGTTACGGAAAGCTGTTCAAATTCACCGGCACGGTTTTTCAGATTCGTACGGTCAATCGCCACGGCTATTTGCGGTGCGATGGAATTTAACAGTCGCAGATCGAAATCATCGTAAATTCTGCCGCCAATTTTGTCGGTCAGATTTAATACACCGATTTTTTTGTCCGCAATCGTGATCGGGAAACAAATAAATGATTCAGATTTATACTTCCAATCCGCCGGAGCGGGCAGGAGTCCGATCTGAGCAATGCTGGGAACGGCTAAAGCATTTCCGCTTTTCCAGACACCCTCTATAATTCGCTTACCTGATTTTTTCAAATTTCTATTTTTAATAAAGTCGGCTTTTGTGCCAATGGCTGATTTAACTAATAATATTTTCTTAGTTTCATCATAAACAAATAACGAACCGCGTTCAGCCTGTAATACTTCCGCTATTGTCTGCATCAGACGTGACCAAAAATCTTCCGTGTCAATCATTTTGAGGCTTTCATTAAATTTATGCAAAGCAACTCCGAGCCACGAGCGATGCGAAAGTTCTTCTCGCAGACGCAAAATTTCCAGTTCGGGAGCGATTGTCCGGCAGAATTTTGAAATTTGTTGATTTATCTTTTCATCTTTGAGTTTATCACCCAGAATCAAAGCACTTTGAATTCTGCCGCCGACTGTAATCGGGAAAAGTTTGATAAACTTTCGATTGCCTTTATCTTCGGTTTTTTTTCGCTCACGCAATTCAACCGAAGAATTTTCTCTAATGGCTTTGACCAATCTTTTATCATCAGTCGGCATACTGATCTTAATTTTTTGTTTTTTCAAACCACCGATTGCCAAAATACTTTCAAAGTGACTTTCGCTGACTTCCAACCAAGCCATTGATGAAATTGCATAACGCTCTTTTAAGAATTCCAGGATCGAAAAACAGGCTTGTTTATAACTTAAATCAAGTAGTGAACTAAAAAGCGAACGCCACGCATTTGCTTCTTTTAATTCCTCAGATCGTTTGCGTGAGGATTGTTTGATCAATCCGTTTTTTTTATTTGAAAGTTTTTGACCTTCGACAGTGGGTTTAAGATTTGCAGGAATTTCACTTTCATTTAAGTTATATAGGAGTTTTTTTTCTTCTTCCGACATATTTGTCAGACGCTTTGCCAAATCCTCTATGTTTTGCGTCGAAATGGTCATTAAATAATTTTCAAAAAATTTGCTTGGCGGAAATTCACTCCAGTCGCCGGTGATAGCTCTTTCCCTAGCCTTTCGATAATCAGCAGATTTAGCAAAAGCCCTGCCGGTTATTGCAACTAAATTTTTATCTTCGGAATTTTTAATCGGAACGGCAATACATTCCAATCCCGCGTGGCATTTATACTTTAGAGCATTACCTTCTTCAACTGCTTTTGAATAAACCTTTCCGCAAAATCTTTCGCACTGTTGAGCAAATTCTTTGGAAGCAGTCAAATTTCGGCAAATCGAATTATTGTTCGATGCGTGAATATAAGACAAACCATCTTCTTCAAGCAAAACTATTGCCAGTCCTTTACTTTCAGCTAAACCATCCTGAAATTCCTGCCAATTATTTTTGTTTTCGGGATTTTTATTCATCAATAATGAGTTTCGTTACACTACCTTAGTTAAAGGCACAATTTTTTTCTGCTGAATTATTTGTCCTCACAATGCTAAATACGCTTAATCAGGCTCAAATTTCAAATTATATTTTGAAATAAGTATTTGGTAATGAGATTCAATAATCTATTATGGCATAGAATTTGTTCTACATTCTATTATACGGAAAAAAGTGAACTGTTTCTAAACAGTATTTTTTTCGTATAAAATCAAGGAGGTTTTATGAATAATAAATTAGAAGGAAAAAAAGTAGCAATTTTAGCAGCCGATGGTTTTGAACAATCGGAATTATTTGATCCCAAGAAAGCGTTGGAAGACGCAGGAGCAACGACTCAGATTATTTCGCTTGAAAAAGGTGAGATAAAGGCTTGGGACAAGGACGATTGGGGCAAAACAATTGCGGTTGATCTCACAGTTGACGATGCAAATGCTGAAGATTTCAACGCTCTGGTTTTGCCGGGTGGAGTTATGAATCCCGACAAATTGAGAACAGAAGAAAAGGTTCTAAAATTTGTCAGAGCGTTTTTTGAACAAAAGAAACCCGTTGCGGCAATTTGCCACGCACCGTGGACTTTAATTAATGCGGGAGTCGTTGAAAATCGGGAAATGACTTCATATCACACGATTAGAAAAGACCTGGAAAATGCAGGGGCGAAATGGACTGACAGCGAAGTAGTCGTTGATAACGGTTTGGTTACAAGCCGCAATCCAGATGATTTGCCTGCATTTTGTGATAAAGTGATCGAAGAAATCCGAGAAGGTAAACACGACAAACAAGGTTTGTCTGCACAGGCGTAAAATTAAAATATATTTTAATTATAAAGATGAATCCGGTTTTAGACCGGATTCATCCTTTTTTTGTTTGCTTTTAATACGCCGGTGTTTTGAAGTGTTTCATAATTTTTCTTATTTGAAAAAAATATACACAAATATACAAAGGATTTATTTACAATTTATGTTGGCACGGACATTGCGTGTTATATTTTATAAGCAATTTGCTTTATATCTTAGGAGGATTAGAAAAAATTATGACAAACGATAATGTTATCTCGGCACTAAACAATTTAATTGAAACCTGTAAAGATGGACAAGAAGGATTCAAAGACGCAGCAGAAGGCGTGCAAAATTCTGAATTGAAAACTTTATTTTATGATCTATCACAGCAACGCTCTAAATTTTCGGGTGAACTTCAGCAAGAAGTAAGAAGCCTCGGCGGAGACCCGGAAGATTCCGGCAGCGTTTCAGGCAGTATTCATCGCGGTTGGATCAATATCAAATCGGCTGTAACAGGTCAGGACGAAACCGCTATTCTCAATGAATGCGAACGCGGCGAAGATGCAGCGGTTAAGGCTTACAAAGAAGCAATGGAAAATGATTTACCGGCAAATGTTTCGGAAACAGTTACAAGACAATATGAAGATGTCCAAGCTGCCCACGATAAAGTCAAAGCAAAACGTAATCAATCAAGAGGAGCATCAAGCTAAGTAAATTAAATTAAGCAAAATGAAAAAGGATGAGAAATCTCATCCTTTTTTTTATTCTACAATTTCCTCAACCTGTCGAGGCTCGGCATTTTCTTCAATGTGCGGATGTTCAGGGCTGATCCTGATACAAGCCGCATAATGTTTCGGTTTTATTTCAACCAATTGCGGCTCGATCTTTTTGCAATCGTCAATCGCATACGGACATCGTGTATGAAAATGACAACCCGAAGGCGGATTGATCGGTGAAGGCACATCACCCGTCAAAATTATGCGTTCACGTTTCGCTTCAATTTCAGGATCGGGAACGGGAACAGCCGAAATCAAGGCTTTCGTATAAGGCATCAGCGGCTCTCTGTAAATTTCCTTTCCGTCGGCAAGTTCGACAATTTCGCCCAGATACATCACCGCCACGCGGTCGGCAACGTGGCGAACGGCACGCAGATCGTGAGAAATAAATAAATAAGTCAGATTTTTTTCCTGCTGCAGATCATCCATCAAATTCATAATCTGAGCTTGAATTGAAACGTCCAAAGCGGAAATCGGTTCATCCGCCACGATAAATTCGGGCTCAAGTGCCAAAGCCCTTGCAATTCCGATGCGTTGACGCTGTCCTCCGGAAAATTCGTGCGGATAGCGTTTTATAAAACGTCGGCTTAAACCTACCGTTTCCATTAACTCCTGCACTATTTTCTCAACCGATTTTCCATCCGCCAAATCGAATGTTCGAATCGGTTCGCCGATAATATTACCGACCGTCATACGCGGATTCAAAGAAGCATACGGGTCTTGGAAAATCATCTGCAAATTTTTGCGTTGTTCCCGTAATTCCGAATTGCTCATATTAGCAATATCCTTATCGCGATACATAACTTTCCCGCCGGTAATCGGCGTTAAACGAAGCAGTGCTTTGCCAAGTGTTGACTTTCCGCATCCCGATTCGCCGACAAGTCCTAAAGTTTCGCCTTCTTTAATATCAAAACTCACGCCGTCAACCGCTTTGACGATACGCCTTTCCTGCGGTCCGCCCGTGATTTTATCAAAAAATCCACCGCCGCCCATATCAAAGTGAACTTTCAGGTCTTGCAGAGAAATTATTGTATTGTTTCCGTTGGTTTCTGACATAAAATTTATTGTTCTCCCCCTGTCGATTCGGCGTAAACTTCTTTTGCAAAATGGCAAAGCGAAAAATGATTTTCGTTGATTTGAACAAACGGCGGAAACTCCCGTATGCAGATGTCCTGCGTTCTTTCACAACGCTCGGCAAACGGACAGCCCGGCGGCAGGTTTGCTACATCGGGCGGAAGTCCGGGAATCTGATAAAGTGCCGTTCCTTCTTCGTGTGCCGGATCGGGAACTGATCTTAAAAGACCTTTTGTATATGGATTTGCCGGAGTTGCAAAAAGTTCTTTGGTTGGTGCGATCTCAAAAACTTTTCCGGCATACATCACAATAATCTTCTCGGTCATCCCGGCAACTACGCCTAAATCGTGCGTAATTAAAATAACGCTTGTGCCTAAATCTTTCTTTAAATCCTTGATAAGTTCAAGAATTTGGGCTTGAATCGTTACATCAAGAGCAGTTGTCGGTTCATCGGCGATCAGCAATTCGGGTTCGCAGCTTAAAGCCATCGCAATCATCACACGCTGCCGCATTCCGCCGGAGAATTCGTGCGGATAATTATCAATCCGCTTTTCGGGGGCGGGAATTCCAACTGTTCGCAGCATATCAACCGCGTGTTTATAAGCCTCGTCTTTTGTATGTCCGAGATGAAGCTGCGTTACTTCCATCAACTGGGTTGAGATTTTCAAAAACGGATTAAGCGAAGTCATCGGGTCTTGAAAAATCATTGCCATACGTTTGCCGCGAATTTTTCGCATTTCCTTAATCGTGAGTTTTCGTATGTCCTGACCGTCAAAAATTATGTCGCCATTGACGATTTTGCCCGGCGGTTCGGGAATCAGACGCATCACGGAAAGATTCGTAACCGACTTCCCGCTTCCCGATTCGCCCACAATTCCGAGCGTTTCGCCTTTTTTGAGTTCAAACGAAATGCCGTCAACCGCTTTGACGACACCATCTTCCGTCTGAAAATATGTTCTCAGGTCATTGACCGATAAAATTGTTCCGTTTGTTTCGCTCATTTATTTTTTTTGCTCTGCCAACCAATTTTGAAAATCCTGCAAAACCTTAAATTGTTCTTCAATCTGACTGCGTTTTAAAATTTGCGTTAAGTATTTTGAACTCAAAACAGGAAACGCCAAACTATTTTCCGCTTCCAGATATTCGCCCGTTTTATTCAGCAAGAAAATATGTAGAAGTTCCTCGTCGTAGAGCCAAAATTCCTTCACACCGAATGAAGCATAAATTTCAAATTTTTCATCCGATTTATGACTTTGATCAATTTCCACAACCAAATCCGGCGGAATATCTCTTTCTTCGTCAAAAAGTCTATTTCTTAAACCGACAACTTGAGAATTTTCTATGTAATAAGATTCATCCGGGTCTGCACCTTTACGGACTTTATTTGAAACTAATGACATCGAACCCGCCGGGATAATACTTAAATTTAATTGTAATGCAACTAATGTAATCAAGTTGTGAAGAAACCTTGATAAATTTTCGTGTCTTAATCCGATTCCCATATTTACTCTTAAAACACCTCGATTATATGTGAGTTCCAAATCGGTTTGATCTAAAGTTTTTTTTGTAAATTCAACATAGTCTTCCCATTTTACGCCGTAAAAAACTTTCGGACTTTCGGGCGTTATGTCGCTTAATAATTCCTGCAAATTTGCTGTTACTGTTACTGACATTTTTTATTCAAACTTTAAAAAACTTGTTTAACCGTCTGTGAAAATTCTGCCATTAGCAAAATCAGCAAAGATAGATAAATTTTTTCTCATCTTTTTACTTAAAATTTTCTGGTTTGCGGATCGAGAGCATCCCGCAGACCGTCGCCTAAGAAATTTAATGAAAACAGTGTCAAAGCCATCGTTACGCCCGGGAAAATCAATTGCCAAGGGAAAATTGCGATATTTTTAATGCCGTCAGCCGCCAGACTTCCCCACGAGGCATAAGGTGCTTGCACTCCGATTCCCAAAAACGATAGAAACGCCTCCGTCAACATCACCGAAGGAATTGTCAAAGTCGCGTAAACTATTACCGGACCGAGTGCATTCGGGACAAGATGTTTGAAAATAATATTCGGTGTCGAAACGCCGGTGGCTTTCGCCGCGATTACAAACTCTTCATTTTTAAGCGAAAGGATTTGCCCACGGACAACACGAGCCATCGTCAGCCACGAAACGAGTCCTAAGGCAAAGAAAAGTAAAAAGATTTGGTTTAGTCCTGCACCGCCCCCGAACATATTCGAAAGTGTTGCAATCCAGTCAGGTGTGTTGTCTCCGCCAAAAACCGAAAGAAGGACGATCACGATCAAGATATATGGGATTGCGTAAATAATATCTACAATTCTCATCATTATATCATCAACTCTGCCGCCTAAATATCCGGCAATCGCACCGTATGATACGCCGACGATTAAAGAAACAAATGTTGAAATCACACCAACCATCAGCGAAATGCGTCCGCCCTGCAAAACACGGGCTAATAGATCGCGTCCGGCTTCATCAGTTCCCATCGGATGTTGAAGCGACGGCGGGAAAGATTTTATTAAATCCGAATTTTCAGGAATATATGAAGGCGTAAAACCTGTTGTCCAATAAATTATTGATGGTCCGATGACAACTGAAATGATTATAAAAATCATGACAATTAAACCAAAAACGGCAAGTTTATTCTTCAAAAGCCGCCGCCAAGCATCTTTCCAGAGTGATGTTCCTTTTATAACTTCTTTATTTTCAGCCATAATCTTAAATTTTCTCAAAAATGTTTAATTCATTTCTTCAGGAATAATATCGGATACATTAAGTTTTAATTTCTCGATATGTTTTGAATAAACCATATCGCCACGCTCATAAACTTTCATTTCAAAATAGTTTGCACCTTTTGGATTTGAATAAATTTCCAATGTATTTTCTTCCAAGTTAACTAACCAATATTCAACAATTCCTGCCTCAGCATAGATTCGCTTTTTTGTTTCACGATCAAAATCAATTGTTGAAAAAGAAATTTCAATCACCAATAAAACATCTGAAGGCTTTGGATGAGTTTCCATATAAAAATCATCCCTCATTTTCAAAATTGCAATATCGGGTTCGGACTCGTTTTTTTGACTTATTTCAATTGGATTTTGTGTCGAAACTAATGACTCGTCCCCAATTAATTTTTCTAAAAGTTTTGAAAACTTTATAACTGTTTCGGCGTGTCTGCTTCCGATTATCATACGGTGGATTATTTCTCCATTGATTAATTCCCAACCGCTTTCTTCGGGCAGAATTCCGATTTCCATCATTTGATGAACTTCATCGGATGTGAAAGTTTTTCTCTCCAGAACGGGCGAGATAATTTCGTTTTCTTCCAAAATTGCCGTCATAAAAATTACTAATAGCGAATTCGCGGATCTAGGAAACCATAAGAAATATCAACCGCTAAATTGAAAATCATAATCAAAATCGAAAGAAATGCGACGATGCCCAAAATTAGAGGCTCATCACGGTTCAGCACGGCTTGAATAAATATATTGCCGAGACCGGGAATTGCGAAAACTTTTTCGACCACAACTGTTCCGGCAAGCAATGACGCAAGTGCCGGACCTGTAAATGAAACGACGGGAATTATTCCGCCGCGAAGTGCGTGTTTGAGTAGAACTGTTGTTTCACTCAAACCTTTGGCACGAGCCGTACGGATATAATCGGAACGCAGAACTTCAAGCATTCCCGCCCGCGTCAGACGTGCGATATACGCCGCATAAATTGCCGCCAAGGTTATTACCGGCATTATCAGATACTGCGGTCCGCCCCAGCGTGCCGGCGGCAAAAGGTAAAGTCCGAGCGAGAAAAACAACACAAGAATCGGTCCCAGGACAAAATTCGGCACGGAAAGCCCAAGCATTGCCAGAGCCATCGAGAAATAATCAAAAAATGAATTCTGCTTGAGTGCTGCGACAATTCCGGCAAAAAGCCCCACCGCCAAAGCCAACAAATAAGCCAGCAAACCGATGGTTGCCGAATACGGAAAATGCCGTTTGATAATTTCATTCACCGATTGCCCTTGATATTTGAGCGAATCGCCGAAATCGAGCCGCAAGATGTTATACATCATCTTCCCGTATTGCACATACCAAGGCTGGTCAAGACCGTATTTTTTCTTGATATTAGCTTCAATTGCAGGCGGCAATTGCTTTTCGGTTGAATAAAAATTTCCCGGAGCAATGCGGATAAGTCCCCATGTAAGGGTTACAACGAGCAAAGCCATCGGGATAATTATTAAAAGGCGTTTTAAGATAAATTTTAGCATTTATTTTTTACTCTTATTCTTCAACTTTTTTTGAATCCGAACTCTTTTCATTTTCGGGACTATTCGACTTTTCAAATTCCATCTGTGATTTCATCAAAGCGTCAGTTTCAGCATCAACTTGAGGATCGCCTTGTTCCATAATGTCATCAGCTTTTACATCCCATTTGCTTTTGTCGCGTTCGATATAGACAAATTTCCAGGGGTGCATTGTTCCCGGATTCGGATACATTCCTTTAATATAAGGTTTCTTCATCCAACTTGTTCCCTGTGCCGCAAGCGGAATAACAGGCATATCCTGAAGCAAATAAAATTCTGCTTCGGCTAATTTTTCCAGTCTTGCGGTCGGGTCTTTTGTATTGTTTGCCGCATCAAGCATCTCATCAAACTTCGGATCCCACCATCCGGTCGAGCTGTCATTTTTAGGTGAATAAAACTGGCTTAAAAATGTGTATGGATCCATAAAATCGCCAACCCAACCGGCTCTCGCCATTCCCGTATATTCGATGCTCGAACGATACGGCAGATAGGTTTTCCATTCCATATTTTTAAGTTGAACGGTAATTCCCAAATTCTGTTTCCATTGAGCTTGAATAAATTCGGCGACCTGTTTGTTGCTTTCAGCCGTGTTGTAACTCAACTGAATATCATCCGCCGGAAAATCCGTAACTTTGCATTTTTCACCATTTTTCTTAACCGTATATCCGGCTTTTTCCATTAACTCACAGGCTTTTGCCGGATTGTAAAATCTTTTTTCAAATTCTTCGGGCGTAATGCCTTCTGCTTTGATTTTTTCATCGTAAACCTTTTTACGGGCTTTATCATATTCGGGGAAAATTCCTGGAGGCGTAAAGTCAGCAGATTTTTTGATTGTTTTACGATAATCTTCGAGAGCCTGGCGATTGACTGCCAGAGAAAATGCCCTGCGGACTTCAACTTTATCTACGGGCGGTTTTTTGACGCTGAATGTGTAATATTCGCTCGCAACTTCCGGGTGCAATTGATATTCTTCGCCAAACTGTCTGATATATTCATTCCAGGCGGCAGGAACTGTGTGATTGTAAATTGCATCAACTCTTCCTGATTTGTAAATATTCATCATCGTCGTCTGCTCATCCATCGGATAAAAAACGATTGCGTCTAAGTGAACATTTTTCGCGTCCCAGTAATTTGGATCTCTTACAATGGTTAATTCGTCATAAGGTTTCCATTCAGAAACTTTGAATGCTCCGCTGGTTACGATATTTTCCGGTTTGATCCAGTCTTTTCCAAATTTTTCAATCGTCGGTTTGTGCAGAGCGGCAAAAAATTGGTGAGTTAAAACACCCACAAAATATGGTGCAGGCTGTTTCAAAGTTATTTGCAGAGTGTAATCGTCAACCGCTTCTACGCCTATGTCTTCAGCTTTAACCGGTATATATTCCGCACCTTCCAAAGCCGCTTTTAATCTCGGATTTTCTTTAGTTAATTCTTCGATAGCTTTTTTAGTGTCTTCATCGGTCGGTTCGACAAGAACTAATCTTTCAGGCGAATTAATATATTTTTGAAATTCGGTTTCGGTTTTTTCCTGCTCTACATCGGGAGTTACACCAGAGTTTGCGGTATCCGGTTTTTCAACTTCTATTCCGGGAGCAGTTTCGGTAAGTTCTGCTTTTTCCAAAACCTTCGGTTTGTCTTCGGTAATTGGTTCCTGTTTATTAGGTTTCTCTTCAAAATCTTTTGCCAGTAGAAATTTGCCGTCCTTTTTGACAAATGATTTTCCCGAATTGTAAGCCTCCGCATATTTAATGTCATAGCCCAGAAAAGCATAACGTGAAGCGAGTTCCGGTGATAAAGCACGTCTAAACGACCAGGCAAAATCTTCCGCTTTGATCGGATCGCCGTTTGAAAATTTTCCGTCCTTACGTAAATTAAATGTGTAATTTACTAAATCATCGGCATTTTCCCAACTTGTCGCCATCGAAGGAATCGGCTGCAGTGTCTTCGGATGATATTCAACCAGACGATCATAAAGCCCAATCAAAATGCGTGCTTCGGGCTGTCCCGTCACAAACTGCGGATCAAGAGATTCGGGTTCCGAACCTGTGATGTAACGCATCACATTATCTTGCGGCACATCAACTTGTCCCCAATACTTACTATTTGCTTGTGTTGCACAACTGACTAAAAAAGATGACAAAACTATTAATATAATTCCTAAACGGATTCGACTGGAAAATATTTGCGTCATAATTTACGCTCCTTTTCTGATAAAACTATTATTATGAATGCCTTTTGGAGAGAAGAACTAAATAATTTAGTAAACTTTCGATAAACTTACCACGTAACCCTGGTTATAATCAAGAATAATCGCAACGAAAAGTTAACATCCAAATTTGTTGATAAAATTCAAAACCCCCTGAAACATTTACTGTATTTCACCTGTTATGATTTATTTGCCTCTGTTTTCGGTTGCCAATTATTATCAATTTCCACGTCTTTTAGCAAAGGTGAATCCAAATTATTCATTTCAAATCCCTTAACATAAGGTTTCACAAGAGAATAACTCAGCGGAAAATATAGAGGTATTCCATAAACTTCAATGATTGCTTCTTCTTCCAGGAGAATAATTTCTTCGCCGATGTCAACAAGTAATTCTTCTTCCGGGTCTTCTGATACGTTTGGATTATTTTGTATTGGACTATCAATAACAGCCTTGTTTTTTTCGACAGAATTTAAAGTTTTTGGTTTCGGTTGGTCTGTAGATTTTTTTTCGTTTGGTTTATCTTCTTTATCTTTTTCTTCTTTTGTAACCACTGTTTTCTTAATTTTTGAAACTTCCTTCGGAGCAAAGATCGTCAGCATATTAGCCGTTTCGTCCGCCGTCGGAAAAACGATGCCGCGTCTAATCAGGTCAAACTCACCTCTTTTTTTAATCCCTTCAAATTCTTCCGTTTCTTTGACAATAATTTCCGTTTCGATATTGAGATTTTCCTTCCACATCTTTGCAACCGAGCGGGCAATCCGCTGTTGTATGTCATTCCGATTAATAACTAATTTGATAACGGGAAAATTTTCACCATTCGGAAACCCGGATTTTTTCAAAAGATTTTTAGCTTTCCCGACATCAAAGGAAAAACTCGCTTTTTTCTTTTCGTTAAAAGGTAAAAAGGTAAAAGCAGGTTTTGTTGCTCCTTTCGTATCATCTTCCGTTAAACGCTCACGATCAATCGAGATTGCTAATGCTTCGCGGACCCGGCGGTCATTAAAAGGCGGGTTTTTACGGTTGAATTCGTAAAAATTCAATGCACCGTGAGTAGTTCTTTGAAAATCCTCAAACGGAAGCAGCAGTTTAAATGCAAGCGGTTCAAATTCCGCATTGGTTACGGCATCTACTTCCCCTCTTCGATAAGCCTGCAAAGCACTGTCAGCATCTTTTGCCGGAACAAATCTGACTCTTTCCAGTTTTATTTTTTCTTTATTGTAATAAGTTTGAGATTTTTCAAGAGTTACGCCGTCTTTTCCAACGGATATTGGTCGGAAAGCTCCGTTTGTAACAATTTTCGGATTTAACTTATTGCGTTCAAATTCCTTCCCGTTTGCATAAACCGGACGTAAAAGCGGATGTGCAGCTAATTGCGGAAAATCCTTGTCCGATTTAATTAATAAAACCTTCAAGGTATAATCATCAATTGCCTCAACTCCAATTTCTTCAACTTCCTTTTTATCGGTTTCAGACTTCGGAAGCGGAGGCGGAGGCGGAATTTCATTTAAATTTGAATTTGTATTGGAATTAGAATTTAAAACAGTTAAGTCTAACTTTTTGTCAGTATTGTCTTTTAATATTTGATGTTTTGATTGTTTTGAGAATACATTTTCCGCATTTTGAGCATCTTCCTTCTCTTCTTTTTGTATTCCGGCAATATTTTTAAGCAGTTCATAATGGGAAACTTCATCGCCCATATCTGCCAGACGTTTCCAGGATCTGACAAAATCCGTCGCCGTAACTTTTTCGCCGTTAGACCATTTTGCGTCTTTTCTTAACTTAAAAGTCCATACCTTAAAATCATCCGAACTTGACCAATCGGCGGCAATTGCGGGAACTGCTTTCAAATTTTTCGGATCGGTTTCGGTCAAACCGTCATATATCGCCCGAACAATGTCCGTCTCCGGTGATGCTGAAGCAAGTGCCGGATCAAAAGACTTTGGTGTATTTCCGTTGCTCCAACGAAATTCCTGTTGACGCGGCGGATGCGAGTCGGCATAAAATTCTTCCGCTTTCGGCTGTTCAAGCTCCGAACAAGCGGACGAGAACAGAAGCAATATGCAAATGGAAGTCGCAGTTTTCAGTCGAAGCTGACTGCGGGCAATTAGTTTCTGACCTCGAATGAAAGAAAAAATTCTTCTAATCAGCAATAATCTTTTTTTATCTGTTTTTTTGATTTTTTTTCTCATAACAGATATTTTATAATCCCGGCATTTAGCTATTTCCTATTAGCTGTTGCCGTTATCATCTGCTTGTTTCCTAATTCCAAGTAGTTGCTCAAAAACTTCTTTGGTTTGAATTCGCGTTGCTTCAAAACCTTCCGAAGTGTCAATCAAAAAATCCGCGTAAGATTTTTTTTCTTCCTGCGGCATTTGTGAGTTAATTCGTTTTAAGGCTTCCGCTTTATTCAAATTATTGCGTAACATCAATCGCTGCAATTGTATATCAGAATCGCACCAAACGACAATCAATTTTTCAAAGCGTTCGAAACCTCCCGATTCAACCATCAAAGCCGCATCCACAATGGCAATGCCTTCGGGATTTGCAGATTCTTTTTCTTCTAACCAGATATTTTGTGCGTCAATAACTAATGGATGCACGATTTCATTTAAAAGTTGTCGCTTTGTTTCGTCGCTAAATACAATACTTCCAAGTTTTACACGATCAAGTTCACCATTCGGCTGCAATATTCCTTCGCCAAAATTTTCAACAATTTGTATCAAGCCTTTAGTATCGGGTTTAACAACATCTCTCGCCGTGATGTCCGCATCCAGCACAAAACAACCGAGTCCGGCAAAAACTTCACAAACATAAGTTTTCCCGACAGCAATCGAACCTGTTAAACCGATTTTTAACATTATGCTTTGTGTCTTTTCGCCAGTTTCCCGACGTTATACTCGGCAATCTCCTGCAAAGTTAAATCCAACTCATCCGCACACGCCGAAATATACCAAAGCACATCGCCGAGTTCATCTTTTAATTTTTCACGAATTTCGTCGGTCAATTCGCCACTGAAATCACGTTGAATTTTCTTGACAATATTTGCAACTTCTCCTGCTTCGCCAGTTAGCCCAAGCGTCGGATATTCCAAATTATTAAATCGGTTGGGATAAAGTGCTGTTGAACTCGCTTCTTTTTGATAATCTTCAAATTTCATTTTTTTACTTTTACCTTTTTACTTTTTACTTCGATTTTTCGCAGCTTTCACAGTATTTTTCATCAGCATCGCCACTGTCAAAAGTCCGACTCCGCCGGGAACAGGAGTAAAATATGCGGCTTTTTCCATCGCGGCTTTTTGATTAACATCGCCGACCAGAGTTGAACCGCGTTTTTCAACAGTTTTCAGACGCTTTGCCAGTTCGTCATCTCCGAAGAATTCTTTTACTTCTTCAATATCGGTCAAACGATTCATTCCAACATCAATTACCGCCGCACCTTCCTTGATATGTTCAGCTTTGATGATTCCCGCAACACCGACTGCCGCGACTAAAATATCCGCATTCGAGCAAACTTCCGCCAGATTTTTCGTGCGTGAATGGCAAATTGTAACCGTGGCGTTTTCCTTCAATAAAAGCATCGCCATGGGTTTGCCGACAATGTTGCTTCGTCCGATGACGACTGCATTTTTCCCCGAAATCTCTATCTCCGCTCGTTTTAACATATCCAAAATTCCCGCCGGAGTGCAGGGCGTTAGAGCATCTTGCCCCTGCGATAAACGTCCGACATTTATCGGGTTAAAACCGTCCACATCCTTTTCCGGATTTATTTTTTCCAGAACAACTTTTTCATCAATCTGTTTTGGCAAAGGCAACTGCACGAGAATTCCATCAACGTCTTCGCGTCTGTTTAATTCTTCTACAACTTCAAGCAATTCCGCTTGTGTAGTTTCATCCGGCAAATGCTTGTGTTCGGAAATTATTCCGAGTTCTTTTGCCGTTTTAATCTTGCTGTTGACATAAACTTCCGAAGCCGTATCTTCGCCAACACGGACAACAACCAAACACGGAATTATGCCGGAATTTTCCTTCAAATCTTTAACTTCTGCGGCGACTTCATCTTTTATCGCCTGCGAATAAGTCTTACCGCTTAAAATTTCTGCACGTTTTTCCATTGTTTTTGCTATCATATATGCGTTTTGAATTTTTTATGATTATAATGTTTTAGAAACTTTATGCCACTAGATAAGCTATTTATTTGGCTGATTTATTTATTTATATTTTCAATTTCCGTCTTTTCGCAAAATTTTAATGCGATAAGTGAGAATATCAGCAGATCAGTTGAAAGCCGGAATTTTGCAAAAGCATTATCAGAATTAAAAAAACTCCAGAAAGAAAACTCTAATATTTTCACGGCAAATAATTATGATTATCTGCTTGCCAGAGTTGCCGAAAAACAAGGTGATTTTGCGACGGCAACGGCAAATTACCAATCTGTTGTTAATCGAAATTCGGTTTTGAAAGAATACGCTCTCTGGCATCTTTCACAAATTATGCGTTCGACCGGCAATTTGATGATGGAGAGACTTTATTTGCAGGAATTAACATTGTTTGCCGAAAAAAGTCTTTTGAGAAATGCCGTCAATAAACGCTTTGCGAGAAGTTATTTTGAAAGCGGAAATTATTCGGATGCGATAAAATTATTGAGCGGTCAGCGGTCAGAACTTAGCAGCAAATCCGATAAATCAAAAAGCATAGTTGAGGATATAAAAGAAGAGATTCCACTTTTTGATAAAAATCAATCGCGGGAAGATTTGGTTTTGCTTGGAGAAGCGTATTTGTTAAACAAACAAACTAATAAAGCAATTAAAATTTTTACCGAATTAGTGAACAATCTGCCGGATAAGAATCAACCCGACGATTTTGCACTTGCGGGGGTGAAAGGTTTAGACCTTTTGGAAGTCGGCGATGAAAATTTTGGCAAGTTCGCCCCGAATTTGTCGGATGAAGAACATTTTAAACGTGCAGAGATTTATCAATTTAACCGCAATTTCTCAATGGCAAGAATTCATTACGAAGCGATTGTTGTAAAACATCAGATTAGTTCAAAAGTTCCCATTTCGCTCTATCAGATCGGACGCGGTTACGGACAGGAACGTAATTACGATAAAGCAGCTGATTATTTTGAACGTCTGCAAGGTGAATTTCCTGAGAATGAACTGGCAAAGGCGGCACTTTATCAAGCCGCCGATAATTATGCGAATTTGAATAAAACCAAAGAGGCGGTTTTACGTTATCAAAAATATATTATCGAAAATCCGGACGCAAACAATCTGGAACGTGCTTATTTAAATATCATAGACGCATACAGAGATGCGGGAGAATCAACCACGGCTTTAAAATGGGCGGCGAAAACACAAGAATTATTCAAAGGTGAATTAGGCGAAGCGGTTGCACTTTTTTCTCAGGTCAAAATTCATATTTCGCAACAAGATTGGCAAAGTGCTTTAAGAGATTTGGATGCTTTGAGTTTTATGAAGAATTTAGGCGGAACTCGGATTGCGGGCGGAACAAATGAAACGGAAGTCAAATTTTTACGCGGTTTTGTGCTTGAAAAACTCGGTCGTTTTTATGATGCGATTGACACATATCTTTCAATTAATGACGGTTTGAAAAGTTATTACGGATGGCGTTCCAATGAACGAATTCGGGATTTAGCAAAAGATGGGCAAACCGCAAAATTTGTTCAGCAAAATTTCAACAGATATGCAAGTATTTCCGGTGAAACCTTAACAAACGAAAATGCCAACCAAATAAAAGATGCCGCCCAAAAAGCGTTTCGCTTAACTGAAAATCAGGAAGCTAAAAATAAATTACTGGCAAGAATACAGCGTGCATACGCACTTTTAGATGATTATAAAAAAACTCCAAACGGAAAACTCCTTGAATTCGGACGCAAAAAATTTCTGCGGGAATCTCGCATAAACTTTGACACAACTCATAAAAATATCTCCGATGAACTTTTATTTCTGGGACTTTATGATGAAGGAACTCCCGAACTTGAAATTTCTCTGCGTGGAGATTCATCTAAAAACACGGGTTCTTCAAAGAGTTTTTCCGAAGACACGGCTTTTACTTTTGCAGTATTTTACAAACGCGGCGATATGGCAAACCGTGCAGTTTCCTATACCGAACCGCGTTGGCAGAAAATTCCGGGTGATTATCAGATTGAACTTATTCCACGTGAGCATCTGGAATTACTTTATCCGAAACCTTATCAGGCATCGCTTAATAAATACGGGCTTGAAAAACAGGTTGATCCTCTCCTTGTTTTATCAATTATGCGGCAGGAATCGCGTTTTATGGCGGACGTAAAATCAGCGGCGGCGGCAAGAGGTTTGATGCAATTTGTTTCAAATACTTCAAATAAGATGGCGGATGAAATGAATGCCAAAAATTTTCATCAGGACGATCTATACAATCCACCGACGGCGATTCGGTTCGGTTCGCATTATATTTCAAATATTTTTAAGGATTTTCCAAATCAGCCTGCTGCTGTTGCCGCCGGTTATAATGCAGGTGAAGACCGTATGATGCGTTGGTTCAGACGTGCTAATTCGACCAATCCCGATCAATATGTGCCGGAAGTTGTGTTCACACAAACCAAAGACTATGTCTATAAAGTGTTGGCTAACTATCGAGTTTACCGGATGCTTTATGATGAAAATCAGAATAATTAAATCTCAAACGATAAAATTAATTTTTTTAAAGTTGTTGTTCTATTAAAGTCCTCTTTATAAACTCTAAACATTGACGCAAATTTAATCCCATTTCTCCGCTTCTCAGTTCTGTAACAGAAAGATAGCTTTACTTGATTTCTCAAGTAAAGCTATCTTTTAATATTGGTGGAAGATTTTTTTTTCTAGAGTGAGGACTAACTTAAAATTCACGCTGTCGATTTAAAATTCAGGGCGTATCCATCCTTTCATTTTCTTTTCCTCCAATTTTTATGTTTAGTAATAACTTTAACTGTAATTAGATTTTCGCCTTAATCTCCAGATTTGATTAGCAATGAATAACAATTCCTTTCATTTTCTTTCTTTTAATAATTTCTACTTTAGTTCTTGCCTTTACTATTACAATCCTTGTGCCATAAATAATTCATTTGATATTTAATGTGTAACTCCTGCTATTTCAGTAGTTACCCCAAGAATTCTTTAAATTTTTCAATTGTGTGTCAGACGAACAATCTTCAATGATTAAGAAATAATTTTATCCTAATGTTGGAGCTATTTAATTGAAAATAAATGAGTTAAGCCAATAATTTGACTGTTACATTAGTATCCAATGGGTATTCCCGTAACGGTCAGTAGAGTTGTGTGAATTAAAAGACTCAAAATTAATAAAAAATGCTGGATTTTTCTTATATGAAAATGTTATTATGTGTGGTGAAGTAATTGGTGCTAATAGATTTTTCTTAATTGCTTCGCTTAATTCAGTCACTATTTCTTCAGATGATGCTTCCGCATACCTTCCTTATATTTATGTATCGAAAGAATATTCTTAAAATTTATTTGGCAGCTGTCGGTTTTTTTGGTGGTTGCTCTATTTTATATGCTTTGGCTAATATGGATACAGATAGTTTGAGTCTAGGTATGGTTCTGATTATGATGGCTGCCTTATTGCTAACCTCAAAACTTACTTTATCCATACCTCACGCCGACACATCCTTTACTTTTGCCGATACTATAATATTTTTATCGTTTTTGTTATACGGTGGTGAAATTTAAAGTGAACCCCATTGTCTAGACAGCAAATGCACTTTTTTAAGGTGGAATTTGATTAGCTAAAAATCTCCGGTTTTTTTTCTCCTATTTTAATTTGATTTTCAATTCTTTTCTATACACTTC
>JALZKH010000007.1 GCA_030859345.1 Acidobacteriota bacterium
TCCCTGCCCCGCAATGTCGGGAGCAGAACCGTGAACGGCTTCAAATGTCGCCGTGTCTTCACCGATATTTGCTCCGGGAGCGAGTCCGAGTCCGCCGATCAGTCCGGCACAAAGATCGGAAACAATATCGCCGTAAAGATTTTCCATCACGACCACATCGAACTGCTCGGGACGCATCACGAGCTGCATACAGGCGTTGTCAATGATTTTGTCGTCGGCTTCGATGTCGGGATAATCCTTTGCAACATTGTAGAAACAATCCAAAAACAAACCGTCGGAAAGTTTCATAATATTAGCTTTGTGCATCGCCGTAGCTTTTTTTCGTCCCATCCGTCGGGCAAATTCAAACGAGTATTTGGCGATTCGCGTCGAGGCTTTTTCCGTAATAACTTTGATTGATTCGACCACGCCGGGAACAACGACATGTTCCAAACCCGCGTATAAATCTTCGGTATTTTCACGCATTACGACCAAATCCAGTTCGGGATAACGGCATTCGACATTCGGCAGAGCCTTGATCGGACGCACATTTGCGTATAGATCAAGAGCCTTTCGCATCCCGACATTAACTGACGTAAAACCTTTACCGACGGGTGTCATCATCGGACCTTTTAGTGCGACTTTGTTCTTTTTGATCGAATTAATTAAAGAATCCGGCAAGGTCGAACCGAATTTTTCGAGTGCCTGAGCTCCGCCGATCTGCGTTTCCCATTCGATCTCAACGCCCGTTGCTTCGATCACTCCGACAGTTGCAGCAATGATTTCAGGTCCGATTCCGTCGCCCGGAATAAGTGTAATTGTATGTTTCATAAATTTTTAATTTGTTATTTTTGTTCGATCTTATCAATTCTCTGATGAGCTAACTTTACGACTTTAGCTAAATCCTTCATTTCATTTTTTAATTCCTGCATTGAATCCTCACCGCGTATCTGAGCATCAATCAGAGCATTTAACTTTTCCTGAGTATCCTTCTGAGATTCCCGTAATTCTTTTATACTATTTCGTAACTCAATGATACTGCCTTTTGTTTCATCAATTCCAAACAGCATTCTTTCAATCTCATCCGTATGACTTATTGTTAATTGCGATAATAATTGTATCGCTTGCTCAACGGTTTCGATTCTTTTTTCATTTTTGTTAACTTTTTTTTCTAAATCCATATAAACTCCTTGCTTATGTGAGTATTATCAATAAATCTCTTAATTTGATAAAATTTTGCCGTTAAATAAATTTACAACGAATTGTAGATACAAACAAATTTACAACATTTATTATTTTTAATGAGCAGTATTTTAATCATCGGCGGCGGCGTAATCGGTTTAACTCTTGCAAGAGAATTTCATAAAAAAGGCTTTAAGAAGATCACGATTCTTGAAAAAGGTTTAACCGGACAGGAAGCCTCAAATGCTGCGGCGGGAATGCTTGCACCGCAGGCAGAGACCGATCAAGCCGATTTATTTTTTCACTTTTGCAATCAATCAAACAAACTTTACCCGGATTTATCGAAAGAACTTTTGGACGAAACGAGCATAGACATTGAATTAGACCGGAACGGAACGCTTTATATTGCATTTAATGAAAACGATGTAAATGAAATCCGCAAGCGTTACGAATGGCAGAAAAAAGCAGGTTTGGATGTCGAGCATTTAACCGCACGGGAAACTCACAAACTCGAACCTTTTGTTTCGCCCGATTCACTTGAATCTTTGTTTTTCCCGAATGATTGGCAGGTCGAAAACCGGAAATTGCTGTTGGCTTTGCGAAAATATGCCGGAATAAATGACATTAAGATTATTGAGCAGACGCAAGTTGAAAATCTGATTACGGAAAATGGAAAAATAAAAGGCGTTGAAACTTTCGCAGATCAAAAATTCTTTGGCGATACAGTCATTTTAGCAACGGGAGCATGGACTTCGCTCATCAAACACGGCGAAAGCGTCTTGAAATTGCCGAAAGTTAAACCGATTCGCGGACAGATGCTGAGTTTTCATACGGCGAAACGCCTTTTCACAAGAGTCATTTACAGCCCGCGTGGTTATATCGTGCCTCGAAAATCCGGTAAAATTTTAGCCGGAGCGACGGTTGAAGATGTCGGATTTGAAGATAAAATAACGGACAGCGGAATCGAATTTGTGCATGAAAATGCAATCGAAATTTCGCCGGGTTTGACGAATTTGCCGATAGACGAAAAATGGTCTGGACTAAGACCGTTTGCGACGGACGGTTTGCCGATTTTGGGCGAAATTCCCGACATTGAAAATCTATTTGTCGCTACGGCTCATTACCGCAACGGAATTTTACTTGCACCGCTAACGGCGAAAATTCTGGCAGAAAAAATTGCCGATGGAAAAGATTCCGAGTTTCTGCAAAAGTTTAGTTTACATCGTTTTGTTGCAGCAAATACTGTATAAGAAAGATGTAGGATGTTAGAAACCGGATTTTAGAGGCGAGTCAAAATCATTAACTTGATATTCGGATTCTGAAATCTGACATCTAAAATCTAACATCTATTTTAATTATGCGTAAATTATTATTTTTATTATTTATTTTATTTTTATTCTCGAACATTTTTGCTCAATCGGGACGGCAAAATCTGAAAGTTCCGGTAAGTTCCGCGGTTAGTGAAATCAAAGATTTGAGCGTTGCGGAAATGTTCACGCAGGCGACCAATTACGCACTCGATAAATTTTCCGAATTAGAAAAAAAGAAAATTCCATACAGCGAAGCAATTCACCGTAAAATTTTGCAGGAACAAAAACAACTTGCCGCCAAATACGCCGCCGAAGCCGCACGCCGTGAAACTTTGGCGGGTGAAGATTTTTACTATCTTGGCAGACTTCATTGGTTGGGGACAAATGCGGAGGATTCGTCCGCCGCGTTTGAAAAATTTCTCGCCGCACCTTCCGCCGATTCGGAAAAAATGCAGACGGCACGTTCGGTTGTCGTCGTTATTTCAGCCACCGGAAAAGATTTTGAAAAGGCAGAAAAAACGCTTGCCGATTATTTAAAGAATCAGCCGACCCGCAAAAGCGAAATTTCTAAAATGGAAAAACAGATGGCTCAAAGCTATCGCCTCGAAAACAAATTTGAGCTTGCCGCACCGCACGCCGAAAATGCTCTCGAAGCGACAAAATCCCTTTTATTCGACGACACATCCCGTGCAAATGCTCTGAACCAATTTCTCGATGCGGGAATGACCTCTTTTGAAATCTATAAAGAATTAGGAAACAGGGAAAAGGCGGAAGAAGCACTTGAAACGCTTAAAAAATATGCCGTGAATGTTAAATCTCACGCAATTTATTACGAAGCGATTGACGAAAAAATCAAGTATTTAATTGATACGAACAGAAAACCCGCCGCTTTAGAAATGTATAAAGCCTCGCTCGGTCAGGTTGGAAAAGATTTTCCCGATAAACCTCTGCAAAATCTTATAAAAGATAAACTTAAAAAACGCGAAAAGCATTATGAAATTCTCGGCGAAACTGCTCCCGAATTAGCTTCGATTGACCAATGGATGCCGGGCAATCCGCAGATGCTTTCGACTCTTCGCGGCAAAGTTGTTCTGCTGGATTTCTGGGCAACCTGGTGCGGTCCCTGCATTGCAGCTTTTCCGTCGCTCATCGAATGGCATAACGAACTTGAGAGCAAAGGCTTGGTGATAATCGGTTTAACCAGATATTACGGGCAGGCGGAAGGCTTTAAAGCCGATGAAAACGCGGAACTTACATCGCTCAAAAAATTCAAAACTCAATACGGCTTGCCTTACAGTTTCGCCGTTGCTAAAGATCAGACAAACCAAATTATGTATGGTGCGAAAGACATTCCAACGGCGGTTTTGATTGACCGCAAAGGCAAAATCCGCTACATCGAGATCGGCTCGAACGAAAGCCGCGAGAAGGAAATTCTCGAACAAATCGAGATTTTGCTCGCTGAAGAATAGTTATTTGTTGGCGGTCAGCAGTCAGCAGTCAGCAGTCGTTTGTAAATGGCAATTCAAATCAATTATAGTTATCTTTTCTTATAAAATTTGTTCCACAATTTCCAAATATTTAATTATAATTTTGCTGAATGCTGATAGCTGAATGCTAATTGCCAACGAAAAATGTCTCAAAAATCCAAGACTCAAAACTTCTATGACCGGATTGCCGATGTTCACAATATTGCATTGCAAATAAACGGTTATCGACAGTCTGTTACAAAATACTTAAAATCAATCAACCTCGAAATTAATTCTGATTCGCTCGTTTTAGATGCCGGAAGCGGAACGGGAATTGTTAGCTCCGGCTTTTATTCCGCCGGATTTTCTCCATGCAAAACCATTGCTTATGATCTATCGTTTAATTCTTTAAAAGTTTCCCGCGAAGAGTTTCAAAAAGACAAAAAAATTGACGCGGAAAATATTTCCGCCGTTCAGGGAAATGTTTTGCAGATGCCTTTTGCGAATGAAACATTTGATCTGGTTTTAACCTGCGGAGTTTTGGAATATGTTTCACTCGAAGACGGATTAAGAGAAATGGCAAGAGTTTTAAAAACGGGCAGTAAATTGGTTCTAATTCCCGTCCGACCTTCGATAGTCGGTTCTGTTCTGGAAATTTTATACAATTTTAAAACGCATCCGATTGAAAATGTCAGAAAAATTTCACAGGAATATTTTAATATCGTCGGCGATTATAAATTCCCTTTCACCGAGCCGATGGGCTGGTCGAAGATGATTTTTTTGCTGGAGAAAAAGTAATTGGTAATTAGTAATTGGTAATTAGCAATTGATATGAACAAACCTTTGATTATCGCCCATCGCGGAGCATCGGAACTTGCTCCCGAAAATACTTTGGCGGCATTTCAAAAAGCGATTGAAGACGGTGCGGAAGGAATCGAATTTGATGTGCGGCTGACAAAAGACGGCGTTCCGGTTGTATTTCACGACGAAGATTTATTGCGAATCGCTGGAAAAGAATTTCTTGTCGAACATCTTTCTTCCGAAGACCTGCAAAAAATAGATGTCGGTTCGTGGTTCAATTTAGAAAATTCCGAAAAGGCTCAAAGTATATTTTCAAATGAGCGAATTTCGACTTTGGAGCAGACTTTGGATTTTTTGAAAGACTATAAAGGTATAATTTATATCGAATTAAAATCCGAAGCATCTGAAATTAAAAACTTATCAAAAGCGGTTTGTAAATTGATAAAAAATTCAAATTTACTTTCTCAAATCATTGTTAAAAGTTTTAATCTCGATGCAATCCCCATTATTCAAAAACATTGTCCGAATGTTAAAACCGCCGCACTTTTTACTCTCGAAATGATGATTCTGCTTCGTAAAGAAAAGCGTCTGATTAATATCGCCAAAGAATTGAATGTTGATTTCCTTTCGCTCCATTTTTCGCTGGCAACCGGAAACTTAATGAAAAAAGCCGAACAGCAAAACTTAAAAACAGCGATTTGGACAGTAGATAATCCGCTTTGGGTAAAACGAAGTTTAAAACTTGGAATTGAGCATATAATTACAAACAATCCCGCACGGCTTTTGGCAAAACGTCAGGAGATTCTGCAAAAGAATTAGATTTTTCTTGAATTTATTAAGACTTGTTAATTTTTCTTGTTTTTAATTTGTTTTTCCAAATCGTCCATCTGTATAAAAATTGCTCCGACTCCATGCTTTTCATAAGAAGATTTTAATCTAGAGAAAACAGATTTATACCCTACTGAAAAACCGAAACCTACTTTTTCTCTTTCTTCCCTGAATTTATCGGGTAATTTAAGATCAACTATCGGTTTGTTCAAAATTTTGATAAATTCATCTATGCTCTGTTCAGCAAACAACTTTTTAACTTGCTCAAATCCTTTTTGCTGACCGATTCTGACAGCTAAAATAAGTTTAGACCTGCCTTGAGAATCTTTTCCCCACGAAGTTCCATCGGTAAATTCAACATAATCCACCCAAAAAGTTATAGCGGAATCTGGTTTCAAATTCGCCCTCTGTTCAAAATGAGAATGCTCTGTAAGTTTTCCTACAGGAAATGATAGTGGAATTCTTGCTGATGTGTCGCCGATTACTCCTTTATAAGATGTCAGTATAACGTATGCAAAAATCTCTTTATCACTTGTATTCTCGATAGAATAATGAATTTCTTGATATGTTTTTTGGGTGTTATTTACATTAATTATTGCCAAACGCAGCGGACTATCGGGTTGACCTAAAACTTCGGCACTAATAGGTTGCTGGTCGCTGATTTGCGGAGTTTGCCCAAAAACTTTATTTGATGAAACAACGCTTAATCCTATATTTAATAAAAGTATTGTTACAAAACAAATCAGATATTTTCTTTGACGTTCCATTTTAACTCCTTACCCGAAATCATAAAATAAAAGAAAAATGTCTAATAAAAAGATTGTTTTCTTTTGACTAGAGTAGTGGAAAAAAACTTATATATCAAGATTTTTTGCTATTCATCTTTTAATCTTGCGACGAAAACTTTTAGCCTTTAAACTCACAAATGAGTTTTTTATAACAAAATATTTTACAAAAAAATTATTTATTGGAGAGTAGATGAAATTTTACAGCGATATTATCGGACTGGTCGGCAACACACCGCTTGTTCAAATTAATAATTTAACCAAACAGCATCACATCAAAGCACAAGTTTTTGCAAAAATGGAAAGCCTCAATCCGGGTTATTCGGTTAAGGATAGAATCGGGATTTCGATGATCGAATATGCCGAAAATGAAGGAACTTTAAAACCGGGTGGAACGATTATTGAAGCAACTTCGGGCAATACCGGAATCGGTCTGGCGATTGCGGCGGCGACCAAAGGTTATAAGTGTATCTTTGTTTTAACCGACAAAGTCTCGATGGAAAAAACGCGGTATTTGAAGGCTCTCGGTTCAGATGTTGTTGTTTGTCCGAATGCGGCAAAAGCGGGAACTCCCGATCATTATGTGGAAACTGCAAAAAGGATTCACAGCGAAACGCCGAACTCTTTTTATCCTGATCAATACAGTCATCCCGCAAATCCTTTGGCACATTACCGCACAACTGGTCCTGAACTCTGGAACGACACGGATGGGAAAATTACGCATTTTGTTTCGGGAATTGGAACAGGCGGCACGATTAGCGGAACGGGCAGATATTTGAAGGAAAAAAATCCCGACATTCAAATTATCGGTGCTGATCCTTACGGTTCGATCTTTAAAACTTTTAAGGAAACGGGTTCAGTCCCCGAATCAACTCCGTATTTGGTCGAAGGAGTCGGACAATCTCATCCGACGGTAAATGCGGATATGAAAGTAATTGACCAGATTATAAATGTTACAGACCGCGATTCGTTTGAATATGCACGTCAACTCGGACGGGTTGAAGGAATTTTCTGCGGCGGTTCGACGGGGACGAATTTTGTTGCGGCTTTGCAGGTGGCGAAAGATTTGGACGAAGACGGCTTGGTTGTTTTTATCGTCTGCGACACGGGCGAACATTATTTGACGAAATTTCATTCGGATGAATGGATGAAGGAAAAACTTCTGCTCGAACCGCAGAAAATTACAGCGGGTTTGATCGCCGAAACAAAAAACGAAGGTTCGCCGCACGCATTGATCTTTGCCACGCCCGATGAACTCGTCCGCGATGCACTGGCGAAAATGAACGAACACGGCGTTACTCAGATTCCCGTTTTGGAAGATAATAAATCAGTCGGTTCGCTGAAAGAAAGCCGCGTTTTAACTCATCTGCTCGAAGACAAAGATTTACTCGATGCAGAGGTCAGCGAAATTATGAACGAGAGTTTTCCGGTTTTGGATATTGACGCGAGTTTTACGGAAATCAAGGCGGAATTACGCGAAGCACCGGCGGTTTTGGTTGAAGAATTCAACCGCATCCGAAGCATTATCACACGCACTGATATTTTGGATTTACAGAAATAAAGGCAGAAACCCGATAGTTATTAAGGGTGCTGTTTGATTGTGAACTTATCAATAAGCAATCAGCACCCTTGTTAACACGCGGGTTTCCGCCTTTAATTCCAATCTTCAGCAAATTTGTTAGAATTCCGTTGTCTTAATATAATGGCGGCGGGATTTTTTTTATCTTATGGACAAAGCGAAATTAATTATTAATTCTCAGGATGAATTTTCACTCGTCGGCGATTTAATTACAATCGGGCGGGCTTCGGATAATGATATTGCTTTGACGGAAGATTCGAATATTTCGCGGTATCACGCTGAGATTGAAAACCGCAACGGTGAATTCCGGCTCATAGACCTCGGAAGTTCTAACGGCACGACTTTGAACGGTGAAAAAGTTACAACGGAAAAACCGTTTTATGACGGCGATGTAATAATTTTAGGAGGTTCGAGCAAAATTGAGTTTTTGTTAAATTCAACTGAAGAAGAAAAACAGGAAAAAGAGGAAGAATCGCCCACCGAAGAAAATTCAGATGCCGAAAGTGAAGAAGTTCCCGCCTCTGCTCCTCCGAAAAAATCTTTTAAAATGCCCGTAATGCTTGTCGTTGCGTCTTTAGCAATCGGATTAGCAGTAATTTTTGTTTTTGCGGCGGGGATTTTTTATTTGACGCAGCCTGCTTTAACAAAATGCAATGCAAGTGCGAAAATAATCAACCTTGAAAGCGGCGATGTTGTTGACAAACCAACGCAGATTCAGCTTGATCTGCAAAACGGAGAGTGTGTTAAAAAGGCATTTTTTATGTTACAACAGGTTGCCCGACTGTAATAATTGGACCTTAATTTAATAGTTGGCTCAAATTTACTTTTTCCTACGGATGTGTCATTTCTTCCGGCTTGACCAATTCATCAAAT
Organism: Acidobacteriota bacterium; assembly: GCA_030859345.1. Taxonomy (GTDB): domain Bacteria; phylum Acidobacteriota; class Blastocatellia; order Pyrinomonadales; family Pyrinomonadaceae; genus Aridibacter. Next base: position 8,804 of record JALZKH010000007.1, read on the forward strand.
TTTTCGCCATCTAAAATGCCTAATTCAATTGCCGACTCACGCAGCTTGATACCTTTTTTGTGGGCATTCTTGGCAATTTTTGAAGCCTTATCATAACCGATGTGTTGGTTTAACGCAGTAACGAGCATCAGCGAATCATTTAAATACTCGTCAATTTGATCTCGGTTTAACTGAATTCCCGAAACGCAATAATCCACAAATCCGCGGCAAGCATCGTGTAGCAAACGAACTGAATGCAAAAAATTATGAATCATCACGGGTTTGAAAACATTGAGTTCAAAATTCCCCTGCGAACCGGCAAAACCGATTGCCGCGTCATTTCCCATAACTTGTGCCGCCACCATCGTCAATGCCTCGCTTTGTGTCGGATTAACTTTGCCCGGCATAATCGAACTGCCCGGTTCATTTTCCGGCAAAACCAATTCGCCAAGTCCGCAGCGTGGTCCCGATCCCAACCAACGAATGTCATTCGCAATTTTCATTAAACTTGCCGCCAGAGTTTTCAAACCGCCCGAAGCAAATATCAACTCATCGTGAGCCGAAAGTGCGGCAAATTTATTTGGGTGTGCTTTGAATGCTAACCCCGTTAATCTCGAAATTTCAGCCGCCGCCCGTTCTGAAAATTCAGGATGTGAATTGAGTCCTGTTCCCACCGCCGTTCCGCCAATTGCTAAATCTAAAAGTCCGCTCATCACGGCGTTTAATCTCTGCAAATCGCGTTCGATCAAACTCGCCCAACCGCCGAATTCCTGCCCAACCGTCAGCGGCGTTGCGTCCTGCAAATGTGTTCTGCCGATCTTGACGACATCTTTAAATTCGCTCGCTTTTGCCTCAATCGCATTCTGCAATCTCTGCACGTTTGGAATCAATTTCGTCAATTGCTCTGCCGCCGCAATATACATCGCCGTCGGAAATGTGTCGTTTGAAGATTGCGATTTATTAACATCATCATTTGGATGAATCGGAGTTTTAGAACCCATCTCGCCGCCCGCAATCTCAATCGCACGATTCGAAATAACCTCATTCGCATTCATATTCGTCTGCGTCCCCGAACCCGTCTGCCAAACTCTCAGCGGAAAATGCTCATCCAATTTCCCTGCAATAACTTCGTCCGCCGCCTGCACAATTAAATCGCGTTTGTCTTCCGACAATTTGCCTAAATCCGCATTCACAATCGCACAAGCCTTCTTCAAAATTCCCAAAGCCCGAATCATTTCCCGCGGCATCACATCAAACCCAATGTCAAAATGATGCAAACTCCTCTGCGTCTGAGCTCCCCAATATTTATCCGTCTGAACTTCAATCTCGCCCATCGAATCCGTTTCAATTCTTGTTTCCATATCTTTTTTTGTTGCTTCTGACATAATTATTTTACTTGATGTTTAGTTATATAAAAATCTGCTATTACAGGACTATTTTTTTCTGCAATCGGTTTTTTAATTATTATTTTTACTTTATTTTTGGGAATTCCGTAATCTTCAACCAACAATTTTCTGTATGCAATTACATTATTGATCGCATCCTGATAACTTTCTTTCTTCGTCCATCGGTCATAATTATTCTGACTAATAGTTATCAAGGCTTTGTAATTTTCATTTGTTTTTATGAATTTTGAATAATGCTCAAAATTCATATAATTCCAAGATAGCAATGGAACTGCGGGACTGCAATCTACACAAGTTTGTCCATAGTGAAAAGGAAGTTTTTCGTCATTTATCCTAAATTCCAACAAATCCGATTCAGGCAATTTAACATCTTTAGGATACATCCATAATTCCGTTCTTGGCTTTCCTACTTTTACTTGAATCGAATACTTAGTTGACCATTGTTCAGGCATTATAGCTTTTCTCAGTTCAAGAAATTTTTCTATTCCTTTTACATAAGCTGAAAGATTACCGAAACTTCTATTTTTGGAATTAACATAAATTACGATCAAACCTTTACTATCTTTTTGCTTATACAACACGGTAAGAAAATCATCCATATAGGCAGATTCTAAGTCTGAGCTAGTTCTTTCATATTCATTAATTTTTGTTTGGGCAAACACAGAAATTTGCAAAACTACTAAAAATATCATGAGTGTAAAATTCTCTTTCATAATCTAATTATGCAATCTTTTGTATTCTGCGACAAATCTTTTATTCATCTCAATTTTTCCAAGATAAAACCTTACGTCAGAAACCTTGACAAAACTTATCAATGAAAATTAAGTTAAAAGGAATAATTTTTACTTTACTTTCAAACCTGCCGAAAAATTTATGGAAAATTTCAAACTTCTTTTTCAAATCTACATACGTCCCGCTTTTGCTTTTAGCGAGATTATGGATAAAGGCAGTTGGCTTTTTGCAACGGTGGCAGTTTTGGTTGTTTCGTTTGCGTTTCAATATGCGGTCAATTCCAAAATTATGCAGACATATGCCGTTTCGCAGATGGATTATTATTCGGCGAATTCGGGTTTTGATAATGTTTCGCTGAATGACGGAACGCTCACAGATGCACAGTTAGCCGAAGCCGAATATTATGCAAATGCTGACGTTGATAAGGAATTAAACCGCGAACGGCGACCTTTTCCCGTTATTAGCAAAAATATCTTTTACTTTTTCTCATTTTATTCAAGTTTCTTTACGCCGTTGATCTCGCTTTCGCTTTTTTATATTCCGGCAACGATTATTCTGCTGGCACTTTTTGCACAACTTGGAAATATTGGAACTGTTCTAAGGCGTGATTATGCGACGCTTGCGACCTGTTCGCTGATGGCTTGGGTGGCGGCACATCTTCCTTTTGCGATTGCTGCATATTTGCTAAATTCACAAAATATTGACGGCGGAGTTTATCTGGGGTTTTGGCTGGCGAGTGGTTTGATCTTCGGCGGTTTAATGGTCTTTGCTCTGCGGACGGTTTTTGGTGTGGATTATGGCGTAGCAGTTTTGACGATTGCCGTTTCGTGGATATTTTACAGTCTTGGAACTTACATTTTCCAATTCATTTCGCCGTGGCTTTTTTCGCCGTTTTTACTATTTTTTGCAGTGATTTATTTAGGCGGATATTTAGGAAGCGAAGTTCGCGGATTTGGAAATGCGATGCGGCAGAAGCGTGATCTGAAAAGATTTTTAAATAACGCCACGGTCAATCCAAATGATGCCGACGCACATTTGCAACTCGGTTTGATTTATAAACAAAGACGACAAGACGAAAAAGCTCTCGAACATTTTACGAAAGCGTATGAAATTGACAAAGAAGAAATTGATGCAAACTACGAACTCGGAAAAATCGCCCGGCAAAATGGCAATCTGCAAAAAGCCATCGAACATTTTTCCGTTGTTGTCGGGCAAAATGAAAAATATTCATTGAGCGAAATCTGGCGAGAAATCGGAGCGACTTATTTGGAAGCCGATATGCTCGATGAAGCACAAAACGCATTGGAAAAATTTGAAATAAAACGCCCTTTCGATGCCGAAGGTTTATATTATCTAGGTAAACTCTATAAACAAAAAGGTGAAACCGTCGAAGCAAATGAAATGTTTAGCCGTTCAATCGAGGCGGTAAAAACCGCCGCATATTATCGGCGTGGCGAACTTCGACAATGGAGCAAATTGTCACAGAAAGAACTCTAATTTCTTTTATATTCCGCCGCAAATCTTTTGATCGGCTCATCTTCTTCATCACGTTTATACCCGGAAAAATTATTTAGTGTTAAGCCGTTTTTCTTTAAATTTAACAAATTACACTGCAACAAATTATCAGGACGATACTAAACTACTAAATGTTTTAAAAACTTGACAGGTTTTGGAATAAGAATTATTCTAATTCCAAAATAATACATTATGAACTACGCAATGGAAGATATCGAAAGTTTAGATTTGACGAAACAGCGTAAAGCCGTGCTTCGGGTGATTCGCAATTCAGATAAGCATTTGTCGGCTAACGAGATATTTGAGAATGCCCGCCAGATTCTGCCGGGCATCTCATTTGCAACCGTTTATAATTCTTTAAATTACTTGAAGAAAGAAGGACTGATCGGTGAGATCCGGTTTGGAATGGATGCCAATCTCTATGACCGCAAACTGACGCGTCACGATCACGCGATCTGCAACGATTGCGGAAAGTTGGCTGATTTAGAAATGCCTCTTCCTGATGGATTGCTTGAAGAAGCGGCTAACCTCTCGAAATTCAAAGCTGCATCAATCGAACTGACTCTGCGTGGTTTATGTTCTGAGTGCAGTAAATAAGAAAATTGACGGCACTTCGGTATTAAGTTGGAACGAATAACGTAAATTCGTTCAAAAAAAGTCCTTGATTGTGTTGGAATAAAATAATTCCAGAACAAGAGAACCAAGGATTTTTAAGACAAATGAAACTAAATGGCGAATAAATATGTAAATTTATTCTACTGGGAAAAACTAAAAAAACTAAATAGTAAATAAAAAAAATGGCAAATAATACAGAAAATCATAAAGCTTGGGAAACCAACGAATCAAGTCGTGAACCTTTGGAAAACAAAGAATCCGATCATCAGGATAATCACAAAGTTTGGGAAACCAACGAATCAAACCGTTGCCCGTTCTCGGGTGGAGCGATCAGTTACACAACCGAAACCCGCCGGTCAAACACGGACTGGTGGCCGAATATGTTGAATTTAAGAATTCTTCGGCAAAATTCTTCCCTATCTAATCCGATGAGCGAGGATTTCAACTATGCGGAAGAGTTCAAGACTCTTGACCTGGATGCCGTCAAACAAGACATCTTCGATTTGATGACCGAGTCGCAAGACTGGTGGCCGGCAGACTACGGTCACTACGGACCGTTCTTCATTCGGATGGCATGGCACAGTGCCGGTACTTATCGTATCCAGGATGGACGCGGAGGCGGTGTATCCGGCACTCAGCGGTTTGCACCGCTCAATAGTTGGCCCGACAATGCGAATCTTGATAAGGCTCGCTTGCTTCTCTGGTCTATCAAGAAAAAGTATGGCAGAAAACTTTCGTGGGCTGATTTGATGATTCTCACAGGGAATTGTGCTCTTGAATCAATGGGCTTTAAAACATTCGGTTTTGGCGGCGGACGTGAAGATGTTTGGGAACCTGAAGAAGATATTTACTGGGGCTCGGAAGGCGAATGGCTCGGGGACGACCGACACTCTAAAGAGGGAGAGTTGGAGAATCCACTCGCCGCCGATCATATGGGACTTATTTATGTAAACCCGGAAGGACCCAATGGAGACCCCGATCCGGTCGGCTCAGGGCATCTTATTCGCCAAACCTTTGGACGAATGGCGATGAACGACGAAGAAACCGTTGCACTAATTGCCGGCGGTCATACCTTCGGCAAAACTCACGGTGCTGCCGACCCGGAGAAATATATTGGAATGGAACCGGCAGGTGCTGGTATTATCGAGCAAAGTATGGGTTGGAAGAATACATACGGCAGCGGTCATTCCAACGATACAATCACCAGCGGCATCGAGGGTGCGTGGACTACGACTCCGGCAAAATGGAGTCACGACTATTTCAAACATTTGTTTGAGTATGAATGGGAATTAACCAAGAGTCCGGCGGGTGCGTATCAATGGAAACCGAAAGGTGATGCCGGTGCCGGAATAATACCAGATGCACACGACCCTTCCAAAAACCATCAACCGTTTATGCTGACGACGGATCTCTCAATGCGGATGGATCCCGATTACGAGAAGATTTCAAGACGTTTTCTCGAGAATCCGGATGAGTTTGCCGACGCTTTTGCACGGGCGTGGTTTAAACTGACGCACCGCGATATGGGACCTAAAGTTCGCTATCTCGGACCGGAAGTGCCGGAAGAAGACCTGATTTGGCAAGACCCTGTTCCAGAAGTTACACACGAATTAGTTAACGATGAGGACATCGCTGCACTCAAGGATAAAATTCTTGATTCAGATTTGTCCGTATCCCAACTGGTTTCAACTGCCTGGGCATCGGCATCAACTTTCCGCGGCTCTGATATGAGGGGCGGGGCGAATGGTGCACGAATCCGCCTTGAACCGCAGAAGGATTGGGAAGTTAATAATCCGGCTCAACTGGCAACAATTTTGGAAATTTATGAAGACATCCAAAAAGAGTTTAACGACGATCAGTCGGGCGGTAAGATGATTTCCCTCGCCGATCTAATAGTTCTCGGCGGAAATGCGGGCATCGAAAAGGCAGCTAAGGATGCCGGTCATAATATAACAGTTCCTTTTTCTCCGGGACGTGCTGACGCATCGCAGGATCAAACCGAAGTTGATTCATTCAGGTATCTGGAACCACTTGCTGATGGATTCCGCAACTATGAGAGAAGTCATCACTCTACTGCGGCAGAGGAAATGCTGATTGACAGAACTCAGCTTTTGACCCTGACCGCACCTGAAATGACAGTTCTTATCGGCGGAATGCGTGTTCTTGATACGAATTTTGATCAATCAAAACACGGTATCTTCACCGAACGACCGGAGACGCTGACTAATGATTTCTTCGTTAATTTGCTTGATTTAGGCACGACGTGGAAGGCTACTTCGGAGGAAGAGAAGGAGTTTGAAGGTCGTGATCGCAAAACGGGCGAAGTCAAGTGGACCGGCACCCGTGCTGATCTCATCTTCGGTTCAAATTCTGAACTTCGAGCCTTAGCTGAAGTCTATGGAACCGATGACGCACAAGAGAAGTTCACAGAGGACTTTGTAGCAACGTGGACTAAGGTGATGAATCTTGACCGCTTTGATCTGGCATAATTTTAGAATAGTCCGGCTAGCTGCAAGAGAAAACGCTTTTGCGGTTGGGTATAATGTTTTGGCGTTGCCGGAGAAATAGTTAAGATCGGCAGTCGAAAAAGCAAGGAAAAAAGAAAAGCTCCTTTTCGTACTAGTGCAACGTAACCGAAGTTGTTGAAAGAATAGGTCTTTTCTTGTATCTTTTAATGATGGCAAGAAAAAGACAACATATTCAACTATCGAAACAAGATTATCGTTCTTTGACAAGTATTCTATC
>JALZKH010000009.1 GCA_030859345.1 Acidobacteriota bacterium
AACTATGTGTCGTGCCATGGCGATAACCGTTTTCCAAGGCTTCGCATTGTTTTTTCGTTAGTTCGATTACTTTTATTTTACCCATCTCGCTTGATAGTCTAAACTATTTCTGCACGATTACTTAATACAAATTAATGTTTATGGTCAACGCCTTCGGGCAAATTCCCGTGATAAATCTCAATTCCCTTTTCCGTAAATTCCTTCGTCTTTTCAGCCATTCCAACCGACAAGGCTTGATTTGACTCTTATTATTTGCTTTCAACTTTCCCAAGTTATATGGTCTAAGTTGCCTCTTTCATCTATCTTTACTACTAACAATTCATTGCAAGGCTCCCCGTCAATGTCTATCGAATAATCGAAAACCCCATAACATTCTGAGTTATGATCGGGATATATTCCGACCCTAATCAATTTTAATTTATTGAGAAGTTGTCTTTCTTTTGCAACAATTGCGTTATTAAAATCAACGATGTCTGACAATTCATCTTGATCGAGTTCCTCAAAATAGAAAGTTATGTAGTCTAGGGTTACACTCGGTTTTTTGAAATCATTATCTATATACGATTTATTCTGTTGATCGAACTTGTTGATTTTGTCAAGAAAATTTCTAACCGTATCAAATTTGTTTCTGTCAGAAGATTTGTTTTCAAAATTAATGTCAATGTTTATGGTGTTACCATTTAAATCAATATCTACTTCATAATAATCATCTAACGCAGTCAAATCTATTTCCGCAAAATAGGGTAAAGAATATTTTGTCATCGTATTAATTTAATTGATTAGTGATGGTCTTTAGCACCTTCGGGAATATTCCCTTGATAAATTTCGGAACCTTTCTCGGTAAATTCCTTAGCTTTTTCCGCCATTCCAACTGCCAAAGCTTTTTCTTCCGCAATATCTTGATCTCTCGCATATTCGCGGACATCCTGCGTGATCTTCATCGAACAGAAATGCGGTCCGCACATTGAGCAGAAGTGGGCGAGTTTTGCTCCTTCGGCGGGGAGAGTTTCGTCGTGATATTCTTTCGCAACTTCGGGGTCTAAGGCGAGATTGAATTGATCTTCCCAACGGAATTCAAAACGTGCTTTCGAGAGTGCGTTATCGCGGTATTGTGCCGCCGGATGACCTTTTGCCAAGTCCGCCGCGTGTGCTGCGAGTTTGTAAGTTATCACGCCTTCTTTAACGTCTTTTTTATTCGGCAAACCTAAGTGTTCTTTTGGCGTAACGTAGCAGAGCATCGCACAGCCAAACCAGCCGATCATTGCCGCACCGATTCCGCTTGTGATGTGGTCATAACCCGGTGCGATGTCGGTCGTCAGCGGTCCAAGCGTGTAAAAAGGTGCTTCGTCGCAGACTTCCAACTGCTTGTCCATATTCTCTTTAATCAAGTGCATCGGAACGTGTCCGGGACCTTCGACCATCGTCTGACAATCCATTTCCCAAGCGATTTTTGTAAGTTCGCCGAGCGTATCCAATTCGGCAAATTGTGCCTCATCATTCGCATCCGCAATCGAACCCGGACGCAAACCATCACCGAGAGAAAATGAAACATCATACGTCTGCATAATTTCGCAAATCTCTCTAAATCTTGTATAAAGAAAACTCTCTTCGTGATGAGCCAGACACCATTTCGCCATGATCGAACCGCCGCGAGAAACAATTCCCGTCGTTCGTTTCGCCGTCATCGGAATATACGGCAGTCGAACGCCTGCGTGAATTGTAAAATAATCAACGCCTTGCTCGGCTTGCTCAATCAAAGTGTCTCGGTAAATTTCCCAGGTCAAATCTTCCGCTTTGCCGTTCACTTTCTCCAACGCCTGATAGATCGGCACAGTCCCGATCGGCACAGGCGAATTTCTTAAAATCCATTCTCGTGTTGCGTGGATATTCTTGCCCGTGGACAGATCCATCACCGTATCCGCACCCCAAAGCGTCGCCCAACGCATCTTTTCAACTTCCTCTTCGATTGAAGACGCAATCGCCGAATTCCCAATATTGGCATTTATTTTTACAAGAAAATTCCGCCCAATCGCCATCGGCTCAGTTTCGGGATGATTGATGTTGTTAGGAATAATCGCACGACCTCTCGCAATCTCATCACGCACAAATTCCGGCGTAACGAATTCGGGAACGCTCGCCCCAAAAGATTCGCCTTTATGCTGATGATAAAGCGAATCACGTCCGTCCCCGTGTGCCTTCTGCAAAGCCTCAAACGCGATCTGCCTTCCAAGATTCTCACGAATCGCCACATATTCCATCTCAGGCGTGATGATTCCTTTCTTCGCATAGTGCATCTGCGAAACATTCTTGCCCGATTTCGCTCTGAGCGGCGGACGTTTCAACGCCGGAAACTCTTCCAATTTCCCCGCATCTTTGATCTTCGCAACATCTTCCGCACCCTTCGTCAAATACCCATTATCCTGCGGTAAAATCTCACGTCCAACATATTCCTCAACATCGCCACGCCCTAAAATCCACTCTCTTCGCAAAGTCGGCAAACCTTCCCGCACATCGCATTTCACTTCTGGATCAGCCCAAACCCCGCTCGTATCATAAACCCGAACCGGCGGATTCTCCTCCAATTCATCATCCATATTCTTCGACGGCGACAAAGCGATCTCCCGAAACGGAACTCTCAAATTATGCCCGTTCTCATTAACCGCATTGCCATTCGTCTCAACATAAATCTTCCGCGATGACGGCATATTAACTTCACTTGCCAGTTTTTCTTGTATTTCGTTATTCGTAATTTTTTCACTCATTGTTTTTCTCCCTTCGTCAGAATTATCTGTATCAGGTTTTTAGGGTAATGTTCACTTTGAACAACTCTCAGCTTTTTGCTCCCCTGAAAACTTTTATTAAATACTATTTTGATTCTATCAAACTGAATCAAAAAATGGTTCTATCTTTGTTATAATAAATCTAGTGAAGGCGTTCAAATTCAAAATAATCAATTCATCGCAACAGATTGTTACCAAGTTTGAAAATTGGTTAGCAATTTGTTGCGAACTCTATTAGATTGAGAAATATGAATACGATTTCGACAAATATTAATTCTCAAAAATACAGAAAACTTCTTTCCGATACGCTTCCAAGTGTCATCAAAACGGAAGAGGAAAATGACCGTGCGATTTTGGTTGTTGAAAATTTTTTGGCGAAAGGAGAAAATCTTTCGCCGGAAAAAAGTGTTTTGCTTGAACTGCTCGGAAAATTAATTGCTGACTTTGAAGAAAGTTTTTACCAACCAAGAAATGCTTTGCTACACGAAGTTATAACGGAATTGATGAATGCCAAAGGATTAAAATAAAAGGATTTAGTAGAAGTTCTCGGCTCAAAAAGCAGAGTTTCTGAAGCTGTCAGCGGAAAAAGAGAGATCAGCAAAATGCAGGCTAAATTATTAGCTGATTACTTTGGTGTTTCAGCAGAGCTATTTATTTAGAGTAAGTTAGCAAATAATTTCCGCCAACTATCAAAATACTTGATAGTTGGCGGAAAGATTGAGTATATTTTATAACCTTAAATTATTTATTGATGATAAGATTGTTTCTCGTTCTGATGAATTTATGCGGCGATTTTTTCTTGTTTTGATTCCGGCAGTTTATAGCCGAAATGTTCGTAAGCGGCGGGCGTTACGATGCGTCCGCGGGGAGTGCGGTTTAGGAAACCGATTTGGATTAAATAGGGTTCGATAACTTCCTCAATCGAATCGCGTTCTGCACTGATCGAGGCGGAGATTGTTCCCAAGCCGACGGGACCGCCATCGAATTTTTCGATGATATTTGAAAGCATTTTGCGGTCAACTTCATCTAATCCGAAGCGGTCAACTTCCATTTTGTCCAAACCTTTTCTGGCAAGTTCGCCGGTAATTCTGCCGTCGCCTAAAATTTCCGCAAAATCCCTGACTCTCCGCAGCAAACGATTGACGATTCGCGGCGTTCCGCGTGAACGCTTTGACAGTTCCGATGCTCCGCTTGATTCGATCTTGACTTTTAATATCTCCGCCGAGCGATGAGCGATTATTTCCAGTTCCTTCGGCGAATAAAAATCCAGATGGCTGATAATTCCGAAACGTCCACGCAAAGGAGCGGAAATCATTCCCGCCCGGGTGGTTGCTCCGACGAGTGTAAATTTCGGCAGTTCCAGACGAATCGAGCGAGCCGCATTTCCTTCACCGATCATTATATCCAGATAAAAATCCTCCATCGCCGAATATAGAATCTCTTCGACCTGCGGACGCAGACGGTGAATTTCGTCTATAAATAAAACATCGCCTTCCTCCAGATTCGTTAAAATTGCCGCCAGATCGCCAGATTTTTCAACCGCCGGAGCGGAAACCGTTTTAAGATTTGCTCCGAGTTCGTTGGCGATAATTATTGCCAAACTCGTTTTGCCGAGACCCGGAGGTCCGAAAAGTAAAACGTGATCGAGTGCTTCGCCGCGTCGCAGGGCGGCTTTTAAAAATATGCGTAAATTATTGACGAGTTTTGTCTGACCGATGTATTCGTCAAGACATTTCGGACGCAGACTCGGCTCTATATGAACATCTTCCAAAGTTGCTTCCCCTAAAGTTAAATTATTTTTCGGTGCTTCATTTTCTACTAATTTCAAAGTCATTTATTAAACCCCTTTATCTCAAAATTGCGGCAAAAGCGTTTAGAATTTTTATGCTCTAAACGCTTTTCAAATAAAATTTTACTAATTGTCGGAACGCCCGCGACCCGCGGGCAAGATTGCAAAAAGCAATCTGAAAAAGTCAATTACGAATTTTGGTGTTTTTATTAACCTTTGCAGGCGGGTCGCCTGCGTTCCGACGGATATTACGCCGCAATTTTTTCTTCTGTTTGTTTTTTTTCCTGCTTTGCTTTTGGAAACTGTAAGACATTATTTTTTGCTTCACGGACAAGCGGTTTGCTCAATTTATCCGCCAGCCAAAGTCTGTAAATTTCAGCTTCCTCGACTTTACCCGTCCATCTTGCACGGTTGAGCATCAGCATTCCCATTTCCAAAGCGTGATGCTGTCCGGCACGGTCTTCTTCGCGGTCAAAATAACGATAAGTTCGCTCCAGAGTTCTGACGCTGTTGCGAGCCGCGGCGACATCTTTGAAACCGAGTTTTCCGACAAAATGTTTTGAATAAACATTCATCGGGTAAGCCGTCGAAGTGTATAAATCAAAATAATTATCAATCAAACCTTCCTTATGCAAAACCGAACCGACATAACTCGGCTTCGCTCCCGAAACTGCCGCAATTGCTTCAATCTCCGTCGTACCGGAATTATACAGCGAAAGAATCATATCTTTCTTGGTTTTTATATTTTCGTTTTCTTCTATTTTTACTGCTTTTATATTTGCTTTCGTAGTCATAATTTTCTACCTCTTTAAATACTATTATACAGATGTTTCATAGATGAAACAAGTTGTCTATGTATGAAATTTAAGGTAAAATTGAGATAATTTAAGTTATTGAAAGCAGTATATTTAACTCTGTGCTTCAGAAATGTTGTAAAATAAATATCAGGACAATTTAAAAATCCATTTTTATCGAAAAAGGGGAAATATAAATGACAGAAAAAGAGCCGAAATTTGATGTTGAAAAGGCAAGGGAGCGAATCGTCAAAGGCAAACGCAAAAAATGGTGGCGGCGTTTGGGTTCAAAGGAAAGCGGATTCTGGTATAAAGACGCGGACGGCAGCAAGATTGAGGATGAGAAACAGCTTTCACGTATTGAGAATCTGGTTATTCCGCCCGCTTGGGAATACGTGCGGATTACACCTTCGCCGCGAACAAATCTGCAAGCTGTTGGAATGGACACAAATGGGCGTGTTCAGTATTTATACAGTGAGAATTATCGGAAAAAACAGGAGCGGAAAAAGTTTGAGAAAATCGAAAGATTCGGCGGACATCTGCCCAATCTTCGCAAAGTTATAAACGAACATATTAAATTAGACGGTTTCCCGCGTGAGAAGGTTCTGGCGGTGATGATGCGGCTTATAAATTCGCTTTATATGCGGATGGGTTCGGATGAAAGTGTTGAAAAATATAGGACTTACGGCATTACAACACTTGCCAGCAAACATCTGGAAATAAAGGAAAACGGTGAACTGATATTTGATTTTGTCGGCAAACATCATATCAAACAACGTAAAGTTTTAGTTGATCAAGAATTAGCCGAGATTTTGCAGGAACTCGTAAAGATCGGTCGCAAACGCAAACTTTTTGAATATCTGGACGAAAATAATAAACCGCAGCCGATCAAGCCAACTCATATAAATCAATACATAAAGAATCTGACCGCATCGGAATTTTCGGCAAAGGATTTCAGAACGTGGGGCGGAACTCTGCTTGCCGCTTTGGAATTAAGCGAAATCGGATGCTGCGATGATGAAAATAAAATAAAGGAAAATGTGGTCGAAGCGGTAAAAAAAGTTGCCGAAAAATTGGGCAATACGCCAGCGGTCTGTCGTGGTTCGTATATTCATCCCGGGATTATAGAGTCTTACGAATCGGGCATAACTCTGGAAGAATTTACGCCGAAAGATAAAAGAAAGATTAAAAAATTTGTAGATATGAAACCGGAAGAAAAAGCACTTTTGAAATTGTTTAGTAATGGAAAACGGGGAAATAACGGAAAATGGAAAACGGAAAATGGAAAATGAAGAAAAGAAATATAAATAATTTGACGAATTCAGAAAAAATTATCCATTTTCCATTTTCCATTTTCCATTGTTATTATCATTTTCTTAAAAGCACGACCGGCGATTGTTCGACATCGCGGATTTTTGAGTAAAAATCCCTAACCGCATTATATTTTTCCGTCGGAACAACCATTCTGTTGGTTATGAGCGAACGCTTGAAAATTAGTTTTCCGTCTTTTACTTCGTAACTTGTTGAATATTTTCCAAAAGAAGTTTTCAAATTAACCGCATCCGGCACTTCGTCAACCGCAAAACCTTCGGGCAACTCGAAAACTGCCGTTTCGTTAAACGAATTTGAATCCAGCGAAACCGGATGAGTTCGTTGCTTTTCGGTGAGGTAGATAGAATTTGAACGGCTGACGATAGCAGGTTTGAAAACCAACAAACGATTCTGCATAAGCTGCCCGTATGCGGGAGCTGAAAATTCAACCTGCAAATCAAAACTTGCGTCCGAATGATTATCTTTCGGTGTCAGATTTATAAGTTTTGCGGCAGTTGCTCCGCCGGTCAGCCAATGTTCGATTGTTTTTTGATAATCTCCTTTAGAAAGTCTGCGGAAAATCGTGCGTTCCTGTCTGGAAGATTGTCCTTTGGTTTCCTCGTGTATCTTACCCGTGATCGAACCGTTTTCCGTTAATTTAACTTCGACATTTCTTTCAAGCGAATTATTTTCCGGCGGAGTCGTCGGCATTTCCAACAAATCGCCTTTCTCGCCCGCCATTACAAGTGCATAGCTTCCCTGCAAATAATCCGGCAGATCGCCAACCGGAGTCATATCATCGGTTGCGTCAAAAATCAGAAGTCTGCCCAAAGTTTCATTTTCGATAATCGTCGGAGCATTTGTTTCCTTACTAACTCTGACGGCGATTATGCAGTGATTAAACTGTCGCGGCGAAGCCCATTCCTTGCGGACGAATGTCGGATCGCCCGAAAAGATCGCCACCGGATACGCATCAATTTTCAAAGCCTGAAGCATCGCCCGCATTAAGGTCGCTTTATCCTTGCAATCGCCGTAGCCGCGTGCCATAACTTTATCCGAAGCACGCGGTTTATAACCGTTGCCGTAAGCTACTCCGATGTCTATCGAGATATACTGCAAATTCTGCACATAAGTTCCGATAGCCTTTATTTTATCGAGTTCGGTTTTGGAATTCGCCGTCAATTCTCTGGCTTTAGCAGCAATCTCGTCATTAACGACAACCTGCGGATCATAAAGTCCGCTTGACCATTTTGAAACTTCCTGCCAAGTGTCAAACGTGCGATTGACCGCTTTGCCCGCATCATTCGGCGTAAAATTGACCGCCATAAAAGGAGCAAGATTATTAACCGAAGGCGACATCGGTTCGGGTGGAATCGGTGCGAGATTACCGAGTTGCCAAACGTAGCTCGAACCATTAACGGTTGGCTTAACGTCCGTGTGGTTAAAGGTTATGCTTGAAGCCGTCCAGTTTGCCGGAAGATTTAAAATATAGCGTGAATTAATGGTTGGAAGTCGTCCCTGAAATTGCCATATATCCTGATAAAAGAGCGGCGGATTTTCTGTTTCGATGACATAACCGAAAACATCTCCGACATTGACATCATTCGAAGCATTTATGACTTTTACACGACCTTCGTTATAAACATCATCAGGGTCTGAAATTACGTCGAGAGTTTCTTTTTTACCGTAATCCTTGCTCGAACCGCTTGAGTAAATAGTCCACGCTGCAATATCGCGGACTTTTCCCGCACTAACCAGATAAAAACCGTGTGCAACCGCAAAATTTCTGCCCTCGCGGTTGAGAATTTTTACGGCGTAGCGTTCAATCGTAACGATCTTCCCGCTTTCATTGACGGTTGTTTCCTGTTCGTCCCGCAGAACGACTGCCGGAACGTCTTTTTCGTAAGTGGGAGTGCTTCCCGAAGCCGCTTGTCTAAGCCACGCAGGCGGATCATCCCCGAAAGAAAAACCGCTGACCGTCAGCAATAAAATAAACCCGCTGATAAAGACGAAACGAGAGATTTGAGTCATATTTCCTCCAAGAAAAATATACTGAGAATCTTCGAAATTTATTTAAAGATTCTCAGGCAAACGGTAATTCACTATTCTTTTTTCTTCAAAGAAATAGTATGAGAATCGGATTTATGAAAAGTATCGAACATAGTTTTTATAGCCGGATAAGAACCGACGGGAAAGAAAACCATTCCGCCGCCGCCGAAATGAAATTTCCGGTCAATAAATAAAATATTGTTAGCCTTATCAGCTTTTATATTAATATCGAGCGAACCAATTTTTTGGTTATCGGCAAACGCCCCCGGAGATTCGGCATTATCCAAAGAATACCCGTCCGGCATTTGAATCTGAACATCATCGGTTTCCGACCAGGGATATTGAAAATAAACATCATATTTTCTTTCGCCGGTGGCAAATAAAGGAGTTTCACCATATTCAAAAAAGCCGGGCTGGAAAAACATACGCTTGCCCGTTTTTTGTGCGTAATTCGGTATCTTAATTTTATATTTATAGGTTAAAGGCAGACGATGATTATTCACGTTGCTTACCGAAACACCGGAAATTTCCGCCGTCGAAATACGCCCTTTTATCTCGCTGATAAAGTCTTCCTGACGTTTATTTTCCGATTTATCAAAACCGCTTAATCTTTCGATCAAAGCCGTCTGTCCGGTATATTCAATGATTACATCACCTTCCAAAGTGCCGTCTTCAAGCAATTTGAATTTGCCGGTGCGTTTGGCGTTAGATTTGTCTGTCGTCGTCATAGGAGTTTCAACCCAGATAAAATCTTTTTCTCCAACCAGCAAAGCCCAGACATCTTCTTCATACCAGGTGAGCATTCCTTCCGGCAGAAAACTCACACCGGGATTATAGAATTTCCATTTGCCGTTTACTTTTACAGCAATTGCTCCCGGATGTATGAAATCTTCATTGGTCATTTTGGGATTAAAAAACATTTCACTGCGGTCAGCCAAAAATGCAATTTTAGTTTCCAAACCGAGTGAATTAGCCATCGCACCGAACAGCATATCTATAAATTGTGATGAAGCCTGCTTTTTCTTTAAGACATCATCCAATTTTTTGATTTTAGGTAAATCATCTCTTTCATCTTCCGTCAGTGTTGAATCAAAAGTTGTATTTTTAATTTCGGTTTGGACAAAATCATACAATTTTTGGAGTTTTTCCTCATCCGTTTTAGCCGAAGCAGTTATTTCCTTAGCCTTATTTGTTATGTCTTTGTCCTCATCAAGCATAAACTTGACCAGACCTTTTCTTTCAATCCCGTAACCTCCCCAAAAATTTGCCGGATTTCCGGGGTCTTTTATAACGAAAGAAAAGGAGTTAAAACTGGCACCGGTGATAGAAAAATCAATTCCTTGAAGGAGCATCCACGGACGCACCATATCTTCGGGCGGCATTCTCGGTTCTTCTTTAAAAGCCGGAACATTTTTGCGTTCTGCTAAATAGAAACCTTTGTTGTCTTCGATAAATTTTGTGTCGGTAAAATTATAAGACTGAAATCTCGGCTTGCTTTTTTTATTGTATGGTTTATAAAAATAAGAAATTTTCTGAACCGGAATATCCTTTTGAAAAGAGAGTTTCATTCCAACCGCACCGGCATTTTTGATGATTTCCTGGTATTGATATTCAACAATTACGCCGGGTTCGATATTAGGAACGGCAAAAGATTTAGCTTTAACCTTAGTTTTATTAACTTTTATGATGTCCCTTTCAAAAATATCCTTGTCCAAAATCTCGACTATCGTGCCATCGGGCTTAATTACTCTTGCCGCAACACCTTTAATCTTCATCCCCTTTGTATAAGGAATATCAAATTTGCTGTATTTTTCGCGTCCGCGTTCGGTTAAAATTTTCACACGAACATAATGCTCAAGTGATAATTTCGAGCTTGAACTGTCATTGATCCTCACTTCCCAAAAAATAGCTTCGGCATCGGCATCGGCTTCAACCCTGCCTTTTTTCATAGCAAGTTCTTCCGGCGTAACGGGTCGCCAATCATCTCCGGCGATGATTATTTGTGAAAAAACAAAAATTAAGCATAGCGAAATGAGCAAAGCAAATCGCTTATTTGTCGGGAAAGTCATTTTAATTTTACCTCTATAATTTAGATTTTGCCGTTTATTTTGCCGTTTATATTGAGAAAACGCATTGGGATTATGAGAAAAATGCAATTACAAGGGATTGCAGCTTTTCTGCATTTCGTATTTTTTTTTACGGAAAAGAATAGTATATTATTTTGGGTTTTTTGACAATCTTTTTTTCCCAAAGGACAAACTAAGATTGTATGTTATAATTTCGGGAAATTCTTTAGCGATACATACATTAACAAATTCAGGAGAAATATTAAAAAATGGCTGTTGATTACACTAAAATTCAGGAACTTTTAGGCGACGAAGCCGAAACACTTTTAGACTATACTTCAAATACGATTTCAAAAGAAAATCTATATCTTCCAAGCGGCGATTTTGTTGATAAAGTTTGGGTGGAATCGGACAGAAATCCTAATGTTCTGCGTTCATTGCAGACTCTTTTTGATAACGGCAGGCTTAAAGGCACGGGTTATCTTTCGATTTTGCCCGTAGATCAGGGAATCGAACATTCGGCGGGAGCGAGTTTTGCACCGAATCCGAAATTTTTCGATCCGAAAAATATTGTCGAATTGGCAATTGAAGGCGGCTGCAACGCGGTTGCTTCAACCTACGGCGTTCTAGGTGCGGTTTCTCGTAAATACGCCCATAAAATTCCGTTCATCGTCAAAATAAATCACAACGAACTTCTAACTTATCCGAATAACTACGACCAGATTATGTTCGGCACAATCGAACAGGCTAAAAACTTAGGTGCGGTTGCCGTCGGTGCGACGATTTATTTCGGTTCGGAAGAATCAGACCGCCAAATTACGGAAGTTGCCGAAGCATTTGCTTACGCTCACGAACTCGGAATGGCGACAATTCTATGGTGTTATCTGCGAAATTCCGCATTTAAGACCGAAGACGGCGACAAACACGCTTCCGCCGATCTAACCGGACAGGCAAATCACTTGGGCGTTACGATTCAAGCCGACATCATCAAACAAAAATTACCAACGACAAACGGCGGCTATAACGCTTTAAATATGGAAAGCAGTTACGGCAAAACGAGTCCGAAGATTTACGATGAATTAACGACAGACAATCCGATTGATCTCGTGCGTTATCAGGTTGCCAACAACTATATGGGACGCTGCGGGTTAATAAATTCAGGCGGCGAATCAAAAGGAAAAGGCGATCTGGCGGCAGCTGTCCGAACGGCGGTCATCAACAAACGCGGCGGCGGAACGGGTTTAATTTCAGGACGCAAAGCATTTCAACGTCCGACCGATGAAGGCGTTGAATTATTAAACGCAATTCAGGATGTCTATCTCTCGGAAGAAATTACCATTGCTTAAATTTTATTACTTTCGCGTAATATACCAATACCATTAAGAAATTTGGGTTAAAAGTGCAGAAACCCGCTACGCTCGTAAGGGTGCCAATACTTAACACCCTTACGAGCGTAGCGGGTTTCTGCATAACATAGTTTTTTAATTTGTTTTGGTATATCTGAAAAAGCATCCGTTAAAATGCGGATGCTTTTTTGATCTCTACCACAAATTTTGAATACTCTTTCAAAATTAATTTTTTAACACTTATCAATTTTGAAAAAAAAACGCAAATTTTTTTTATTTTTAAATCCAATCATCATTTTTCAGCGAAACAAATAGTAAGACACAATTAATTGCATAAATTAAATTAATTTGTTTCAAAAATTTCAAAAGTAAATGAGGGGAGAAAAAATTATGAGAAAATTATTATTAGCAGTATTTACGTTAGTCTTGACATTTAGTTTTATCGGCGGTGCTTCGGCACAGGATATGAAAGACGATAAGATGATGAAAGATGACAAGATGATGAAGAACGACAAGATGATGAAGAATGACAAAATGATGATGAAGGACAACCCAATGGTTGGCGGTGCAGCAATGTATCGAAATAAAAACATCGTCGAAAATGCAATGAATTCAAAGGATCACACAACTTTGGTGGCAGCAGTTAAAGCAGCCGATTTGGTTGATCCTTTAATGAATTCAATGGCACTTACCGTTTTTGCACCGGAAAACAGTGCGTTTGCAGCTCTGCCGGCTGGAACGGTTGATACTTTGTTGAAACCTGAAAACAAAGAGATGTTGCAAAACATTTTGAAATATCATGTAATTGTCGGCAATCTTGATTCCGGTTTAATTATGAAAGCTATCGAACGCGGTAACGGAAAAGCAATGTTTGCAACCCTTTCCGGCGAAATGCTGACGATGATGATGGAAGGCGATAAACTGGTATTGACGGACGCAAAAGGCGGAAAATCAATGGTTACAATTGCGAATGTAAGACAATCGAACGGTTACATTCACAGTATTGATTCTGTTTTGATGCCCGAGTAAATTATCAGTAACTTTAAATCAAAAAAGGTTCGCAAACATTAATTTGTCTGCGAACCTTTTTTCTATTATTTGATATTTGACTATTGAAATAAATATTATTTAGATTTATTCATATCCATCATATCCATCGAATAACTCTGATAAATAGTTTCGATCCAAGCCTCCGTATTGATAAATCCCGAACCTGCTTCTTTGTATTTTGCAGGAAGTCCGGCTTTTTTAATGTCTTCCAAAGATTTTCCGTTTTTCATATGTTTGCGGACGATAAGCGTTGTATCAATCAGCATATCGTTGTAACTTTTCAGATCTTCCATCGTTGAAACAGGACCGTGACCGGGAATGAGTTTTGCATCTGCGGGAATGATCTGAATCAACTCGCCGATGTTTTTTAGAAGTCCCGGAACGCTTCCACCGCTTGATAGATCAACAAACGGGAAACGCCCCGCAAAAAATTGGTCGCCCATATGAACTACATTTGATTTTGTAAAAAACAGAACCGTGTCGCCATCCGTATGGGCGTGATTATAATGCACGGCACGAATTTCTTCGTCGTTAAAATACATCGAAATTTCTTTCTGGAAAGTAATCATCGGCAGAGCAACTTTCGGTGCGGGTTCTTTTGCTTTGCCGTCACGCGGATTTACAGTGCTTAGTAAGCGATTCCGCACATTTTGATGAGCGATGATAGTTCCATTTTGTCCGAACAAAGCATTTCCACCCGTGTGGTCGCCGTGCCAATGTGTGTTAAAAACAAATTTTGGTGTATCGCTTCCAAGTGTTTTAAGTTTTGCTTTGATCTGCGGAGTATCGGCTGCAAATTGCGTATCAATTATCATCAAGCCGTCTGAGCCGTGAGACACTCCGATGTTGCCGCCTCGCCCAAAAAGTGCATAGACATTACCACCGACTTTTTCGAGTTTAAAATCCTCTTGTTGACCTTTGTGTTTATGACTTCCTTTTATTAAAGCCGTATGTGCGAAAGCACTCGTTATAAAAAGGCTCAAAAACGCAGTTATAGATAAAATTTTTCGCATAGATTCTCCTCTGTTATTTGATTATTTAACTTTAATAATACCATACGAAATGAATATTATTTCCTAAACAAACTTTCCACGCCCGATTTGATATGCTCCAGTCAAAAACGGATTTGTTTGTTTCTCGTGTCCAATTGTCGTTTCCCGTCCGTGTCCCGAATAAACCGTAAAATCATCGCCAAGCGTTAAAATATTTTTATTTATGGAATCTAAAAGCTGTTCGTGCGAACCACCCGGCAGATCCGTTCTGCCGATTGAACCTTGAAAAAGACAATCGCCGACGAACACTTTTTTGTGATTTTCTTCGGCTAAAATGATATGACCGTGTGTGTGTCCGGGACAATGCAGAACTTGGAAACGCAGATTTCCGACTTCGTAAATCTCTTTATGTTGCCAATTTCTCGTTAGTTTCAGCGGGTTTTCGTATTTCATTCCGAGATGTTCAAGTTGTGCGGGTGACATTCCTAATGCCAGCGGTTGAATCGGCAAATTGTAATAAAGTTCTTCATCGTCCACGTGCAATAAAATCTCTGCATCGGGGAAAACTTTGTGTAAATCAAGCGTTCCGCCAACGTGGTCGAGATGTCCGTGAGTCAATGTAATCGCCTGTAATTTATAGTTATTCCGGCTGATAAAATCAATAATCCGCTCTGACTTTTCGCCCGGATCAATGCAAATTGCCTTTCCAGAATCCTGGCAAATGACAACTCTCGTATTTTGCTGAAAAGGTGTGATCGTAAATTTTTCGATAATCATTTTTTGCTTAATTCTTCCAGATATTTTTCCGCATCAAAATCTTCGATTTTTCTATCCTTTAAAATAAACAAAATCGCTTGCTTGTAAGTTTCCGCATTTGGAATTCCATTAAAACAAGGCGTTTCGATTTCGGTCAGGCTCAAATAACTGTGCAGACAACTCATCAGCATCCACAAAAGCGTCTCTTCCATCGTTTCGCCAATCGGATTATGCCGGCGAATAATTTTACGGTCTTCGTAGATTCCCCTGCAAATTTTGACGAATTCTTTTTCCGAGATTTTAGACATTTTTCTGTGATAAAAGAAATTTTGTCATATTTATAGAACTTAATACAATTGAACTTGTTGTCTGCCTTGAATTAAGACAAATATTTTTGCTTATGTATTCAAAAAGAACATAATAAATCCAAGCAAAAAATTTTAGTGTGTTTTCTTTAAGTCCATCTTTTACAACATTTAAGCACAACCTTTTGTATATTTAACTTTTGGCACGGACGTTGCATAATAAAAGCGTCTAATGATTTTTCTAAAGTATCGAGAGGTTATCAAACGGTTTTCGAAATGGGCAAATAAGAAGAATCAAGAATCATAAGATTTTCAATTGATTGTAAGGAAAGTGCGAACAGGGGCAGTCTTTTTAGATATAGGTTCGGGGGGAGCGAGTCGGCTTAGTTAAGATGTTTTGGAATGTCTTCCGAGAAATTAAGCCGACTATGAATTTAACAAAATTTAAGTTTTTAGATTATTGAAAAATAAATATTGAAACGTCCTTTCTTATTTTTATTTGGGGTAAATGTTTCTTTTTCTACAATAGTCATACCAATTTTGCGTTTCAAATTTTATTTTTCAAAAGTGTAAGCCGTGATTTTAGCCATAAAATCACGGCTTATTATTTTAAATCTAAACTTCTTGCTCAAACATTACATAATGTGAAACATCCATTCCTACTTTTTCATAAACTTTTTGAGCGTGTTTATTTTCAGTTTCAACATATAATCTAAAACCACAGACATTCTCTTTTTTTTCGGCTTCTTTTTTAACGAATTCATAAAGTCTGCTGTAAATTTTTCTGCCACGAGCTTCCGGCAAAATGTAAACGCTCTGAATCCACCAAAACCAACCATTCCGCCAATCGCTCCACTCATATGTAACCATCAAGCCGCCGATAATTTCTTCGCTTTCACTTTCAGCCACAACATAAAAACCTTTTTTCTCATCCTGAAAAACAGATTTAACGCCTTTTTCGATTTTCTCAGGTTCAAGCCGCTTTCCTTCAGTCTCCAAAGCCATTGCCTGATTAAATTCGATCATCGCCGACGCATCTTTTTTCTCGGCGATTCTAATTGTTATTTCTTTACTCATAATTATTTTTGTCTTGACGAAACGCCATTCGCCAATTAATCTAATATGTTTGTCCAAGCGGGACACAAGGAAATTATATGAAACTTCGCATACTTTATCACGGAAACTGCTTTGACGGCGTTTCTTCCGCCGCAATCTTTACAAAATTCTATAAGTCGAAAATCCATCCCGAAGCCGAGATCGCCTATACACCAACTATGCACAGGGCGGGAAATGCCTTCGATGAAGATCAGTTCGACGGTGATGAAAATGCCATTGTTGATTTTAAATACTGTGCCGACGAAAGGCTGACATGGTGGTTCGATCATCATCAATCGGCGTTTCTTTCAAAAGAAGATGAGCAACATTTTCTAAAAGATGATTCGGGCAAAAAATTTCTTGATACAAAAAGTAAATCCTGTGCAGAATTTATTGCACGAATCGCCGAAGAAAATTTTGGCTGGAAAGATGAATCACTTGCCGAACTCATCGAATGGGCTCACATAATTGACGGAGCTTTATACGAAAATCCGGCTCAATGTGTTGAACTAAAATCTTCAGCATTAAAACTGATGCAAGTTATCGAAGGCGAAAAAGATCCGAAATTTGTTGAGCGAATTATCAAAAGTTTGACGGTAAAATCTTTGGACGAGATTTTGGAAAGTGCTGAAATACAAGCAAAATTAAAACCGATTTTAGAACAGCATTGGAATACGGTTGAACTTATAAAAGAGCGTGCAAATTATTCTCGCGGCGTTGTCAGTTTTGATCTAACCGATAAAAAAATTGACGGTTACAATAAATTTATTCCGTATTATTTTTATCCGCAAACGACTTATAATGTCGCCCTAACGCAAAGCAAACACCGCACAAAAATCTCCGTCGGCTCAAATCCCTGGTCGCCGCGTCCACGTTTACACAACATCGCCGAAATCTGCGAAAAATACGGCGGCGGCGGACACGCCGTAGTCGGTGCGGTTTCGCTCGCCCCTGACGAACTCGAACTCGGCAAAAAATATATGCGGGAGATTATCGAAATTTTGCAATTTGATGAAGATTGAGAAGGTAAAAGTAAAAAGGTAAAAATTAAGATGATTCATTTTACCTTTTTACTTGATTTGTCCTTATTTCTGACACCAATTTAAATAGTCAATACAGCTAACTGCTATCTGCCATCCGCTACTGCCAACTTTTTCCGTTATAGATTTTTCAAAACAAAATCCGCCATCATATTATATAGATGATAAACCTGATTCGGATCTGAAACGCCGTGGCGTTGTGTCGGATAAAGCATCAGATCGAATTGCTTTCCGTTTTTTTGCAGTTCGTATATGAGTTTGGTGGTGTTCTGCATATGAACATTGTTGTCCATCGCTCCGTGGATAAGCAGAAGTTTTCCGCTTAAATCTTTGGCGGCGGTCAGGACGGAAGTTTTTGCATAACCCGTCGGATTATTTTCGGGCGTGAGCATATATCTTTCCGTGTAGATCGAATCATACAAAGCCCAATCGGAAACTGTCCCGCCGGCGATGCCGATTTTGAAGGATTTGCCGTGTGTTAGAGCATAAGTCGTCATAAATCCGCCATAACTCCAACCCCAGATTCCGATTCTGTCGCCGTCAACAAAAGGCAGTGATTTTAAGAATTTAACACCGTCTTCCAGATCGAGAAATTCGGTTTGACCAAGTTTTTTGTATGCCGTCCAGGTTTCTTTTTCGCCTTTGCCGCTTGCCGAACGCGGGTCGAGAATCCAGATAACATAACCTTTTTGAGCAAGGAATTGATGAAATATATATCTGCTTCCGCCCCACGAATTACGAACCTGCGGAGCGTGCGGACCGCCGTAAACATAACTCATTACGGGATATTTTTTGGTCGGATCAAAATTCGGCGGTTTTATCATAATCGCTTCCATCTCAAAACCATCACGATTTTTAACCGTTAAAAAGTCGGGTTTGCTCAGATTATATTTTGCCAGAACATCAACTTTATTTTCGTTTATAACTTTTTCAATCGTTCCGTCCGCCCGATGCAGAGTCGTCTGCGGCGGCGTGTTTATGTCGCTCCAGGTGGCGACAAAGTTAGTGAATGTCGGGTTGAAATTTGCTGAATATGAACCTTCTTTTTTGGTTAGACGTGTTAAACCCGTTCCGTCCAGTTTTATACGATAAATTTGCGGTGCGATGTGGCTGTGTTCGGTGGCGGAAAAATATGCGAAACCGTTTTTTTCGTCAACGCCGTAAAATGAACCGACTTCCCAATCGCCTTTTGTAATTTGTTTAATTAGTTTACCGTCTTTGCCGTAGTGATAGAGATGCTGCCAACCGTCGCGTGTGCTTTCCCAGATGAACGAGCCGTCTTTGAGCCAATGCGGATTGTCAATTACCGCAACCCAAGCCTCCGAAGTTTCTTTGAAAAGCGTGTTTGTTTTTCCGCTCGCCAAATCATAAGCGTTTAGATCGAGATAGGTCTGCTCACGGTTTTGAGCCTGATAAACAACCCATTTTGAATCGGGCGACCAATCTACGCGGGAAATTAAGAAATCCGCTTCCTTATATTTTGAAGTATCAATGTCAGTAACTTTGCCCGTAGATGTGTTGGCAATTTTCAGAGTTACATAAGGATTCGGATCACCCGATTTCGGATAATTCGTGTCCTCAATATTTTGATTTGTTTCAGTATCATCCGCCAAAACAAATTTTGGAACGGTTGAATCGTCAGTTCTCAAAAATACAATTTTCGTCGAATCCGGCGACCACCAATAACCGCGATTCTGTCCGCGTCCGTAAAGTTCCTCTTCATAAACCCAAGCTAAATAGCCGTTCAAAGTATTTTTATCGCCGTCTTTGGTAAACTGAGTTTCCTTTCCGCCGGCAATATCTACCGAGAAAAGATTATTTGCTTTGACAAAACTGACCTTTTTTCCATCGGGCGAAAAGTCCGCTTCGAGTTCTTTAACTTTATCTTTGGTTATCTGTTTCGCCGTTTTCGTCTCGGCATTATAAACAAATAAGTCTTCATCCGAAGTTAATAAAAACGTATTTGAAGTCTCGCTTTGTGCAACAAAATTTTCAGCAATCGGTTTTGCTTCTTCCAGCGGCAGACCGATCTTTGTCAAAGCCGTGACGACATCAACGCTGTCAAAATAAACGGTTTCCTCGCCTGTTTTTGCATTAACCCGAACAAACTGAAGTCCGTTTGCAGCCTTTCGCTGTTTGACAAACGAAGTTCCGTCGCTCGACCAACGCAAGCCGGAACTTGGAAATCCGCTGAATGCAACTTTCTTTTGCGGGTTATAAATATCATCAATCGTCAGATTCTGTTTTTCTATCGGATTCTGTTTCTCTGTTTGCGAAACTGCGAATGATGAAAAAGTCAGAACTACTAATAAAAGCCAAATGGTTTTTCTCATAATTTTTTCTCAATTATTAAATTTAATAAGGAATGTATTTTTTGAAAGTATAAACGAAACCATCTCAAAAATACCAATTACCCCGTCGGAACGCACGCGACCCGCGTGCAACGAACGTGCTAACGTTCGAAATTAGTTGGTAATCTTTAAAGTTTGTAACAGATTTTCGTGCTTCGCACTCATTGCACGCGGGTCGCGTGCGTTCCGACGAATTTCCAACGCTTAAGCCTTCGGATGTGCATTATCGTAAACTTCGATCAATTTTTCCATCGAAACCTGAGTGTAAATCTGCGTCGTCGAAAGCCTTGCGTGTCCGAGTAATTCCTGAATATCACGTAAATCCGCTCCCGAATCGAGCAGATGCGTAGCAAAAGAATGCCTGAGAGAGTGCGGCGAAATGTCGGGAATATCGGCACATTCTTTGATGTATTTATCAACCATTCGCCCGACGCTTCGAGTTGTGATTCTTGTTCCCTGATAATTTAAGAAAACGGCTTGTTCATCACGTTCGACGGGCGGACAATTGTTAAGAAAATCAGCACGGGCTTCATTCAGATAAAACATCAAAGATTGCAAAGCCGGTTCGCCGAAGGGCAGAATCCGCTGCTTTTTGCGTTTGCCGGTTACGCGGACGAGTTTTTCTTTAAAATCTATATCTTTTAAATTTAAATTGACGAGTTCGGAAACACGCATTCCCGTGGCGTATAAAAATTCCAGAATCGCCCGGTCTCTTTTTCCCAGATCATCTTCCAAATCCGGCGTTTCGATAAACCGAATCGCATCTTCCATTGAGAGATGCGTCGGCAATTTTCGTTCGATTCGCGGTGTGGCAACAAGTTTTGCAGGGTTGACTTCCAAAACTCCTTCACGCACGAGAAACTGAAAAAATGTTCTTAAGGAAGCAAGTTTTCTGGCAACGGAAGTTTTTTTATTGGTCGAATGCAGATCAGCCATCCATTCACGAATCGTGATGTGGTCAATATCTTTAACGGGAATCTGCTCGCGTGTGCCATCCGCTTTCGGCGGAGCAATATATTCGAAGAACTGGTGCAGATCGCTCGTATAATTACGCAAAGTGTGTCGGCTCACATTTCGCTCGTAACGCAGATGTTGGAAAAATTGTTCGAGATATTCTTCTAGCATATTTGAGGATTAGTATAAATCATCTTTGTTTTTATCAAAACCTGCAAGTTCTAACAAATAAACACAGGCTTCACGATACTTTGTTTGTGCAGGCGACGCTCTATATACAATTTGATAATGATTTTCCTTGACACCTTCTAAAATCCAACCTGCTGAATCCAAACCGTCATTATTTATTAATGTGGGCATTTTCCAAAAATCAGCTTGATTTAATAGTTCCTTGAACTTGCACCATTGTTCTTCGCTGATAGAAACTTTCTTTTCGCAAATTATTTTATTTGGTTCACCACCTTGCCCATCCAATTCTTTGAAAACAAGTTCGATTTTATCTATTCTTTTTTCAATTCTGACAAATATTGGATAATAGAAACCTCTCATCCAATCAAAACGATAAACCTCTAAACTTTTGTCAGTAATATCTAACAAGGATTTTTCTTGAGATGCTTGAAGATGTTTTCCATAAAATTTATCTACATATATATCTAATGGTTCATTTTTTATAAATATATCTTCTCTCAATGAATCGAAAAATGTCTTTTCAGGAAAATAGCCGCTTTTTCCTTTTTTAATTTCTGAGATTTTTTTAGAAAAACCATAGAAATTTTTCGTTGTTAGACATTTCTCCTTCAATAAAATCGGCGGATTAACTTCTGCAATTTTATTTGATTGGTAACTGAACCAAATAAATACTGCACAAATTCCCAAAACAAAAGTTAAAGTTGAAATCAAAAGTTTTTTCATAATTTCCTCAATGAATTATCTTTTTGAAACATAACAACCTTTTCTCGCCCGAATTGTTAGGTTTTTATCAGGTTTTAATTACGGATAACTATTCGGATTCTCAACCTGCAAACCTTCGGCGGATGCGGCTTTATTTAAATCGTTATCGGCGGAAACAAAAGTTATCGCGGATGCACCGATTGAAATTCTTTCATCATTTGCTGTCAAAGCCGCCGCAAGTTGGACTGCATCGTAAGCACGTAAAGGATAATTTTTAACGAGTTCGCTTGCTTTATTAGTTATTGCTTTTTCTATTTCAATTTTAAACAGCTTTTTGTAGAAATCTCTCTCAAAACGCTTCACTGCTTTATCAAGTTGTTGCTCCGTTAAACTTCCGATTCGTTTCCGCCGATACAAAGCGGAAAGCACTTCAACGTGAGTAATTCTTGCAACGTAAAAAGGCATTGGTTTATTTTGTCGAAATAAACCGATTATCCAACTCGTGCCGATTTCAGCCACATATTTTTTGACCAATGAACTGCTTTCCAAATAATAAACAGGCATCAGCGGCGTTCCTCTATAATCGTTTCAGAAAGTGGTTTTCCCTTTATTTCAATCGGTTCAAAATCTTCATCTTTATCTCTCCAATTTTCGGGAATTTCGCTAATAATTCCTCTCGCAAGTAGAATCCGTTCAACTTCATCTTCAGATATTTCCTGTTTTACATTTTTAATAACTTCATCCTGTTGCTCTTTCGGCAAAAGTCTGATTTGTTTAATAATTTCCTGCGGTGTCATCATAATTTTTTCACCTCAATTTCTTGGAAACATAATAACCTTTTCTTGCCCGAATTGTTAAATTTTTATCGGATTTGATTTGGAGATCAATCGTGCGGAATCGGTTGTCTTTTGTTTCGTCAGTCGGGTAATAGCCGAGAATATATTGGTTTGAGAGTTCGGCGGAGATTTGGTTAAAGGCTTCGTCCAATTCGCGTTCATTGATCGGTGTGTAAACCGCACCGCCCGTTTGGATTGCAAGATTTTCCATACGTCTTTCTGCCGCTAAAGCCCGCAGATTAGCACTTCCACCGCGATTTCCCGTGCGTTTATTATTTTCAAAATCGGTTGTTTGAACAATATAAACCTGACAATTATTTTGCTGGACGATTTTGACCATATTATCAAATGTCGAATCGCTCAAAGTGTCCTGCCCGTCGGAAACGACGACGATCACACGCCGTCCGTTGTAATCTTCGAGATAATTTGACGCTTCGATCAAAGCATCGTGAAGCGAAGTCGCTCCCTTCGGCGGCGGAAGATTTTTTATTGCCCGAATCAATGCGGAAACATCTTTGGTCAACGGCTGTTCGAGTTGTGAAATCCCAGCTACCGAATACAAAGCGGCAAGGTCTTTTTCGGGACGAATCACACGCTTGAAAAACCTTATCGCCGCCTTTTGTTCAAACTCTCTAGCAATCAGAACGCTTGAACTATTATCAAACAAAAGCGTCAGCCGAACCGGACTTTCCGAGCGAAACAATTCGCCGATTTCGACAATTTGCTCATCAACTTTCAGCACAAAATCTTTTAATTCCAAATCAGTTAAAGCCTTTCCGTTTTGCCTGTCAATTACCGAAATGGGAATCGGAACAAGTGCGGATTCGACATTTATCACGTCGCCTTCATCCAATTTTTTCGGAGTCGGAATCGGCGAACCGTCCATTTCTGATTTTAATTTTTCTTTGACCGTTTGAGTCGGAACATAATTAATATCAGAATTTGGTTTTGTTTCTTCCTTATCTCCCTTTTTTTTCACACGCCCACTTTGAGCGAATGTCGAAATCGCTAAAGTTAAAACCAAAATTGTGAGTAAAATTTTATGAGCCATACCATTTTAAACCGTTAGGTAAACTTACGTTTGAAAAATCTATATGAACCACACGCCGATTTTTCGGTTTCGATCCCGCCGAAGATGAATGAACAAGCAACGGTTTCATTATCAGAACGTCTCCCTTTGATGCTTTGCATAGAAAACTATTTGCTTTGTGTTTACAAAGTTTTATTTCATCTGCCGACAAACGCCCATATTTGTGAGTTCCTTCCAGAACTTTTAACGCTCCATTCGTTTCATCCGTCGAATCAAGATGAAATCGAAGCGTCAGAATATTCTCCAAAATATCAACCGTCGGCTGAACGTGCTGAATTCCGGCTTTCAAAGTCCACGCCGAAAATCCTTCCGTTTCAATTTTCTCCTCAACCGAAATCGTCAAATCCTGATGCCACGGAACTTTCCAGTTTGCATCAGGATTTTTATCAAAATATATCGCCCGCACAGGTTTTGCATCTTTGCCGATAAAATTTTCAACAATTTCTCGAACCGATTCACTTTCTGCAAATTTTCTAATTTCGGGCAGTAAATTAAGCAAATTCCTCACGCCGTAAATTGAACCTTTCTTTTTACTTACGGTATTTTTTGAACTTAGTTTTGATAATGATCTAATGAGATGCGAAATTTCATCTTCGCACAATATATTTTTAATAACCACAAAACCTTTTTTATCAAATTCGCCAATCCTCATCTTCAAACCAATAAAAGTTTTACACCTGCAACTAATAAAACTACCGCCAAAGCACGACGCAAAGCAATCGAATTAAAATATTTACTGCCGAGTGTTGAACCGATTATACCACCGATCACAGCGACAAATATCCAGATTCCGACGCTTGACGGTAAATTCACCGCATTTTGATAATTCCCCAAAAGTCCGGAAATCGAATTTACAAGCACGAACATTGCTGAAATTCCCGCTGCTTTTCTCGTTTCCGTCCAATCGGTCAAAAATAAGATCGGTGTTAAGAATATCCCACCACCGACTCCGATCAAACCCGAAGTTATACCAATAATTGCACCGATTATTAACGCCAGCCATAACGAATATTGTTTAACTGTTTCTTCGCTGTTTTCTTCCTTACCTCTGAATCTCCAAGCCAGACGAAACGCAGCAAAAAGTAACACAAATCCCAAAAGATACTTATAATATTTGATTGGCAAATTTATCGTTCCACCGATAAACGCAAGCGGAATCGAAGTAACGGCAAATGGCAAAAACACTCTCCACGAAAAATGTCCACGCCGATAAAATTGGATCGTGGCGATTGCCGAAACGAAAATATTTAAGGCAAGTGCCGTCGGTTTCGTAACATTCGGAGCAACGGTAAAAAACGCCATTACTGCCAGATAACCGCTTCCGCCGCCGTGTCCGACTGATGAATACAAAACGGCAACCAAAAAGATCGCCGCTATGATTAAAATTTCAAAACCTTGCATTTTTCAAGACTATTTACCCGCGACACATACGAAAAATGCGGAAATAAAATTAATCAAAAAAGTGCTTTTGCACTCTTATCTTTTATTCTTTCCTCTCGTATATTTCGCGGGTAATCCAATTTCTTACTTTAAGTTTAGGCTGTGTGTATGAATCGGTGCGGCTGAACCATCATCAAATTCGGTTCCCGCCTGTACACCGATTGCGGCAACTTCTTCTGCAGACTTTTTGTCGTCTTTATAAACTGCAAACATCGCTCCGAGTGCATACACACCACCGCTTCCGTTAGCGTAGAATTTTGAATATTCCTGCACATAGCGATACGAACTGAGTCCGAAAATTCCGTGTTTGTTGGCAACTAAAATATCACCGCGAAATGTTTCAAAATCCTCTTCGTCGTCGGGACGCAGAAAGTGTTTGTCTTTTAACTCGGTATGCAATAAAAGCCCGAAATCGTATATGTTTCCAATTGCTTCAAATGAGATTTTTTTCTTCGTTTTCGACAAAAAATTCTGCACGGCAATCTGCAAACTTGCCGAGCCTGAAATACCCAGAAAATTATCTTTATAGGTAATGATTTTTTCGTGATTAACGACATATTCTGCGGACTCTTTTGTGTTTCCGCAGGTCGTCAAAGTATCAGCGGCAATGACCACTTTTCCATCCTTTCGGACGACTACAATTGTTGACATAATTTTTGTTCCTATCTTATATCGAACTGACGTTGACTTTAAATGCCTTTTTTATTCTTATTTTTCACAAAAAGGTATATCGCTAATATGCCTAAATTAAATGGAAAAGAATAAAATATCAGGTAGAACATAAAATAGCTGATATTGAAAATAAATCATACAGTTCTAAATCTTTAATTTGAATAATTGCTAAATTAAACATATGCCATACTTTTATTATTTATTTCAGAAATCCATTTGTCCCAATCTTTCAACGCTCTTTCGACTTGAAAAGCGTGACGTTCACGTTTCTTCCGGTATTTTCTGCGAAGTTCGGGAGGAAGTTGTTCGAGCAAGCCGAATGTAATATTTACCGGCTGAAAGTTTTTTGTTTCCGCATTCGCAACGTAACGGCATAAGCCGCCGATAGCCGAATTTGAGGGAGCTTCGATGAGGCTTTCATCTTGTAAGAGTCGGGTTGCGTTTATTCCTGTCAGCCAACCCGTTCCGACCGATTCGACGTAGCCTTCAACGCCCGTTATTTGCCCCGCAAAGAATATATTCGGCTGTCTTTCAACTTGTAAGTAGTTATTGAGAAGTTTTGGCGAATCAATAAAAGTGTTGCGATGAATTTGTCCGTATTGCAGAATATCGGCATTTTCCAAGCCCGGAATCAGACGCAAAATTCTTTTCTGTTCAGGATACCGCAAGTGATTTTGAAAACCGACAAGCGAATAAGCATCCGCCATCTGATTTTCCTGGCGTAATTGTACTGCCGCATACGCTTCTTTTCCGGTTTTCGGATCGGGAAGCCCGACGGGTTTCATACAAGCAAACCGCAAAGTATCAACTCCGCGTCGAGCCGTTTCTTCGAGCGGCAAACACGCTTCAAACCAATGTGTTTCTTCAAACCTCTTGAGCGGAACTGATTTTGCATTTATCAATTCGTTGTAAAATGTCGAGTATTCCTCTTTCGTGAATGGACAATTTATATAATCATCGCCGCCGCGTCCGTAGCGTGCGGCTTTGAAAGCAATGTCCATATTTATCGAATCCGCCGCAACTATCGGAGCAATCGCATCGTAAAAATAAAGCGACGCGTCGCCCGTAAGTTTCATAATCTCATCGGTCAGAGCGTTACTCGTCAGCGGTCCTGTGCAGATAATCGTGATTTCGTCTTCGGGGATTTTTGTAAATTCTTCACGAATTATTTCAATATTCGGATGACTCTCGATCTTCTTCGTGATGTAATCCGAAAACATTCCCCGATCAACCGCCAACGCCGCACCTGCAGGGATTTTATTTGCTTCCGCCGCTTCCATCACAAGCGATTTTCCGCGTCGCAATTCTTCCTTTAAAAGATACGGAGCAGAACCTTCCTGATCGGTTTTCAAGGAATTTGAACAGACGATTTCCGCCAATTTTTCCGTGCGATGTGCCGGAGTTTGCTGCACCGGACGCATTTCATAAAGTTTAACTTTTACCCCAAGCTCCGCCGCCTGCCAAGCTGCTTCGACTCCTGCAAGTCCACCACCAATTACATTTAATTCTTTCATAATTTTAATAGTCAAATAATTTTACGGCTTGTTGCTAAAAAAGTTAAACAGAAAATAGATTTGACGTGAAAACAAGTTCAGAGTTCAAACTAAAATTCGAACTCTGAACTTGTTTTCTAAAACTTCTTATTTGGAAAAATCCGATTTACTCAATCCTAATTAATTATTATAAATCTCATTTTGCTGAATAGTTTTCTTGGTTTTCTTCGAATTTCTCCAAGTTACCGCACCCTCTTTTAGTAATCCTGTAATGGTTTTACGATTTTGGAAAAGCAGATTTAGCCATTCTCTTTTTCTCATTTGCGGAAAATAAATTCCACGGAAAAATATTCTTGATACAAAATGGCTGACGCGGAATTCAATCGGTGCATCTTTGATTGCTTCAAGAGCTTCCGCATTTCGTTCGGGACTGTAAGATTTAGACCAAGCGTAATCAACTTCGGTTTTCGCATCGGTGATGGACATTTTTGCAGGCTTATGTGCCATTTCAAAAGGAGCAAATTCAAGCCAATGCTTCGGGCGGGATAATCTGCCTTCTTTTTGAAGCCGCGTATAAAGCGGAGTTGCGGGAAACGGAGTAAGCTGACCGAAAACCGGAAGTCCCGGCGACCAGCTTTCGATCTGTTCGACGGTTCTTTCCGCTACGCCAACCGTGTCATTGTCCATTCCAAAAATAAACGATGTGATCGCGTAAATATTTCGTTTGGCAAGCCTGTCCAAAACTTCTTTGTAATCGGAAGGCTTTGAGAAATTTTTGTTGACCGAAGCCATATTTTCGGGATCAATTGATTCCATTCCGATAAAAATCCACTTGCCGCCGGATTCGCTGATCAGATCAACAAGTTCTTCGTCTTTTAATAAATTCGCACTAATTTGTGCCACCCACGGAAGTTGAGCACCTGCCGCGATAATATCCTTGAGGAGCGTTTTCAGTCGTTTTTTGTTAATCGCCAGATTATCGTCAATAAAGAAAACCGCCATCTGTCCGCGTTCATTTTTCGCACGTTTTTTCAAACGCAGAAGTTCTTCAACAACGCTTTCATTTGTGCGGAATCGAATCGAATCGCCGAAAAATCCGGTAACTGTACAAAATTCACAGCCGTATGGACAACCGCGTCCGGTTTCAATCGGCACAACAAAAAATTTCCCCCAGCCTGCACCGAGTTGTGAAAGCAAAGGCTTCATAAATTTCGGTACAAGACTGAATTGCTCCAAATCGAGAGTTTCCCAAGGAATATGCGGATATGGCTGCAAACTCGGTTTGATATCGTTTCCTTTTGCATCAAATTTCGGTTTATAAATTTCTTTTAATTCGCCGTTTGCCGCATCTTCGACCAGTAATGCCCAGGTTTCGTCCGCTTCGCCGAGTGCAACTGCGTCAGCGTGGCGTTTTCCGCCGTCGCGTCCCAATGCTTCGTCGGGACATTCCGTTACGTGCGGTCCGCCCATTACGACCTTAAAGCCGGCATCACGCAGAGCATCAGCAACTTTATAAGCCCTTGCAACCATTCGCGTCATCGCACCGATTCCGACCAAGCCAATATTTTCTTCCCGGCAAAATTCAACGAGTTCTTCCCGCGTCATTGATTTTGCGTTGCCGTCAATCAGAATTACTTCATGCTCTTTCGGTGTCAATGCTTGCAGAAGAAACATCCACAAATGCGGCATAAAATTGCGTGTTATTCCGTTATCAGGATTGTAAAGTAAAATTTTCATAGATTTATACCACAAATTTCCTAGCCCCATGATTGAGCAAAGGCGAAAAGGGGGAACGGAAGACTGATTCTAAAAGTCTTATATTATTAATGATAAACGAAAACAAGTATACTATATGTGCGTTGCCACACATAATTATACTTATTAAAATTTTATGCGGCAAGTGTTTAAAAAATGACTCTGCTTACTTTAAATTAATTATAAAAAAACGTCTATCATTACTTACGATTATTTTACGGTATTTCAAAATAAATTCACCCTTTGATGTTTAGATTTCCAATAATTCCAACGC
The DNA here is from genome assembly GCA_030859345.1 of Acidobacteriota bacterium. Taxonomy (GTDB): domain Bacteria; phylum Acidobacteriota; class Blastocatellia; order Pyrinomonadales; family Pyrinomonadaceae; genus Aridibacter. The sequence continues at coordinate 29,130 of JALZKH010000009.1, forward strand.
CATTTAAAACCAAGAGGATGAAAAGTTTCAAGATAAAGATAATTTCTCTCCGTAAATCATAAATTTCGTTAATATGTAATTCTTGAATTTCCACTTAAATTACTTGGAAATATAAACGACTAAAACTTATTTGCCGATAACAATTAACTGCGTGAATGAACAAGACGACGGACCCGATCCATAAATAAAACGTCTATCATCTTGGAATTTGGAACTTTCAGCACTTCACCGACACCGAAAGCCGAATGATCCATAACCTGTCCGGTGCGATATGTTTTTGTTTGGTCGTAGGGTGAACCCTTTTTCCCTTCCAATTTTTTAATTTTACCGGCATTCGCTTTCCTTTTAAAAGTGCCGACCTTGCCGCATTTTGAGCAGGTTACTCTCGAAATTTTTCCGAGTTTGGTTACGCTTTTTACCACATGCCCCAAATCTTCATTGCAGTCGGGACACATTTTTTCAACTCTTTCACCGATCGTATGTACTTCTTTATTATTCATAGAAAAACTCCTTGATAATGGATAATTGTTAACGGATAATCTTAACAATTAAAATATTCTTTCCGATATTATAATTTTCTCAGCTTTATCTTTTAGAAATGTAAATATCACTCTTCATTTTTCATTATCCGTTATCCATTTTGCATTGTCTAAACCTTATCTTCCGGCACGACGGCGACGAAGTGAGCGTGACGAACTTCTTTTTCTAAAACCATTCGATTTCTTAGTCTTGTAAAAACTTTCGCTTGCGATTGCTGCTGTTCCGCCAAAATCAGGTAAAACGATTCGTTTAACTTTTTGTTCGGTCAATTTTTCAATGTCCCGCATTGCCGTTTCTTCAACCGGAGTTACCAGCGTAATTGCCTTCCCCTCATTTCCGGCTCGTCCGGTTCTGCCGACGCGATGCACATAGTCTTCCGCCGCCTGCGGCACATCGTAGTTTATCACGTGCGATATTTCATCAACATCAATTCCGCGTGAAGCGATATCGGTTGCCACCAGAATCCGCGTTTTTCCGTGCTTAAAATTTCTCAAAGCAGTTTCACGCTGTGATTGCGAACGGTTCGAGTGAATGCGGTTGGCGTGCATTTCGCGTTTCGACAAAATGTGTGCAAGCCGATCTGCTCCGCGTTTTGTTCGTGTAAAAACCAGAACTTTTTCAAAATTATTTGTTTCCAATAAATTAAGAAGCAGAGCGGTTTTTGAAGATGTTGCAACGGGATAAGCCACTTGATTAACCGTTTTCGCCGTTCTGTTTTGACGGCTGACCTCGATAACTTCGGGCTTATTCATTATTGAATAGGCAAGTGTTTTGATCGGATTTGAAATGGTCGCCGAAAAAAGCAGAGTCTGCCGGGTTTCGGGAACATTTGTTAGAATCTTTCTGATCGCGGGTAAAAATCCCATATCGAGCATTCTGTCGGCTTCGTCCAAGATCAATGTTTCAACCTTCGCCAAACTCACATTTCCGCGTTCGATATGATCTTGAAGCCGTCCGGGCGTTGCAATGATTACATTTACACCCCGCCGCAAAGCGTTGATCTGATGCTTCATACTCGCTCCGCCGATCAAACTGACGCAACGCAAATTCCTGCCTGCAAATTGTTTATATGCTTCCTCGATCTGCGAAACCAGTTCGCGTGTCGGAGCAACGATCAAAACTCTTACACCTTTTTTCTCTTGTGAAGCTAATTTTTGTATTGTCGGCAGAAGAAACGCAGCGGTTTTACCCGTCCCTGTTTCCGCACAGCCGATTAAATCCGCACCTTCCAAAATAACAGGAATCGCCTGTTTTTGAATCGGTGTCGGTTCGTTAAAGTCCAGGGATTTACATTTACGCACAAGCGTTTCACTTAATCCCAAATCTGAAAATGTCATAATATTCCTTATAATTTTGTTAAAAATTCTTTAATGCAAATCGTTAAGTGAGTGATTTTCAGCCACGTTATAAGTATATTGTTGACAACAACGGTCAACGCCGTTTCCTTAACGAAAAGTTATTTATAGCGGTCTTTTTAGAAGACCTTTTTTGGTAAATAAAAAAGTGCCTTTTGGCTCAATCTAAGCGTAAAGGCACTTTTGAGTTAATTGTTCTAATTACTTTTAGACGGAAATTACCAGCGATTTCCACCGCCGCCGCCGCCGTAACCGCCACCGCCGCCGCGACCGCCGCCGCCGCCGCGATTTTCACGAGGTTTGGCTTCATTTACTTTCAAGTTACGTCCGTCAACTTCCTGACCGTCAAACTGCTCAATTGCATTTTGACCTTCTTCCTGACTCGACAATTCGACAAAACCGAATCCGCGTGAGCGTCCGGTATCTCGGTCTGTAATGATATTTGCCGACTGAACTGTTCCGACTTCTCCAAACATTTCTTCCAGATCCTGTTCGGTTGTATCAAAGGAAATATTTCCTACATATAGTTTCATAATATTTAAAATTTTACCTGTATCCTTGAAAAAACAAGGATGTTCAAAAGAAGCGTCGAATCGTATTGTTTTCGGAGAAACGGTAAAGTCTGCGAAGAATCGTGTTTCGGATGCTCTATCTTAAAAAAAAGAAAGCGGCTTCTGTAATTATAAACAGCCAACTCTCGAACCATCCAAAACGCCGTCAAAACTTATTTATTGAGACGAGCACATCACCGTTGATGTGCGAGAGTAGGATTAACAACTTACTATGATGCACTTTATTTCTTTTAGTTGCAAGTCATTTTGTGATTACTCTTGAAAATTCTCAGGTATTGATGTGGATAACCACGTATTATTTTGAAATTTGAAAAGACTATAATTTCTATTGCTAATCTAAGCACACGACAGTAAAAAAGTAAGAAGGAGTTTGTTAGAATCTGTTGTGTGAAAACTGAAACAAAACAAACTCCCGACGCTCTTGAAGAAGCGTTGAAGCAAAGCATACAAGGAACTCGC
>JALZKH010000010.1 GCA_030859345.1 Acidobacteriota bacterium
GATAGAATACTTGTCAAAGAACGATAATCTTGTTTCGATAGTTGAATATGTTGTCTTTTTCTTGCCATCATTAAAAGATACAAGAAAAGACCTATTCTTTCAACAACTTCGGTTACGTTGCACTAGCGTGTTTAAAATAGTAAAAATTTAAAATTTTTGTAACATTAAAAGTTATCCACAGAGCCTGTGGAAATCTTTGTGGAAAACTAATATTATTTATATCTAATTACTTAAAAGACAAGAACTTCTAGCATTCTGCACAATCTTAGTGCAAAATAAATTTGAGAGAAAAGTGTGAAATTTTATAGTCATTGTAAAATTTGTTTTAAATATTTAACCTTGTTGACTTTATGTCTTTCTTCTGTAAACTGCACTCAAAACTCATCAACTTTTACTCAAAATTATACGCAAATTCAAACCTTGGAAAATGCTGTTGATATAAATTCTGCAAGTTCAAAAGAACTTGCAACACTTCCGGGTGTCGGAGAAAAAACTGCCCGAAAAATAATTGAATACAGAAAGAAATTCGGAAAATTTCGACGGGTGGAACATTTGATTTTAGTTGATGGAATTAGCGACAGACGTTTCAGAAAAATGCGTAGTATGATAAGAGTTAGATAATTTAATGGAAACCTCAAATCGAAACTTCACATTTTATCCTCTGTTATGGATTTCAATTTTTTTTGCAGTTGGAATTTTTCTCGCCGATTTTCTTGATTTCGATTGGAAAATTTATCTTGCGGCAGCTCTCATTTTTTCAGTCTTCACAATAATTTTTCTAAAAAAGGATTTTGTGTGGATTTTTGTTTTGTCGGCTTTTGTTTTTATCGGCGGATTTTATTTTCAAATTCAAAAACAAAGCGAACCAAAAAATTCAATCAAAAATTTATATGATTCAGGACAAATAATTTCGGGTGATCCGTTGGAAATTGAAGGCGTTTTGCAAAGTAAACCCGAACTTTCGGTCGGCGGATTTTTCCTGGTTTTGGATGCGGAAAGAGTTTTTTATAAAGCAAGAGAAATTGAAACTACGGGAAAGGTAAGATTTTTTGCTCCGGTTCGGGATGAGCAGATTGAAGAGGAATATGCGGCGTTAAATTTACTTTATGGGGCAGGAATCCGTGTTGCATCGAGTCTGAATCGCGAAGAAAGATTTTTAAATCCGGGCGGAATTTCGTTCACAGAAATCCTTGACCAAAAAGGTATGCACGCAACTGCAACGATAAAAAGTCCACTATTAATTGAAAGGCTCGGAGATTCAAAAGTATTTTTGCCGTTTGCCTCGATTTATGATTATCGGCAGGATTTAATAGAAGTATTCAGCCGAAAATTTAATCCTCAGACTTCGGGAATTTTAATTGCCTCGACGCTCGGAAACCGCAATTATCTGACAAAAGACACGGCGGAGATTTTCCGTGAAGGCGGCACATTTCACGTTCTTGTAATTTCCGGCTTGCACATAACATTTATCGGCGGAATTCTACTCCTAATCGTCCGCACATTTACACGGAAAAGACTCCTGCAATTTGTTGTTACGAGTTCGGCACTTTGGATTTATTCATTTGCCGTCGGTGCGGAAATTCCGGTGATGCGGGCGGCTTTGATGTTCACGGTTCTGCTTTTTTCATTCGTCATTTACCGACGCGGAACGCTGCTCAACGCTCTCGGTGCGTGTGCATTTGTGCTTCTGCTTTGGCGACCTGCGGATTTATTTAATCAATCTTTTCATCTGACATTTGCAAGCCTTGTCGGAATAATCGCCGTCGCATTTCCATTGATCGAAAAACTACGTGCCATCGGCAGTTGGATGCCGTCCGTCGAAACGCCTTTTCCGCCGAATGTTTCGCGGCAAACTAAAGTTTTTTGTGAAATTTTTTATTGGAATGAGCAAAAATGGGAAAGAACTCTGCGGGAAAATATTTGGGAATGCAGAATCTTTAAATCCGTTTACGGAACTTGGCTTAGTAATCGTGGACTGCAAAAACCTCTGCGTTGGATTTTTGAGGGAATTCTTGTAACAGCAATCGTTCAGATATTTCTTTTGCCGTTTTTAATTTTATATTTTCACAGACTTTCTTTTGCTTCCGTTTTATTAAATCTCTGGGTTGGTTTTTTCATCGTTCTGCAAAATTTAACGGCAATTATTACAGTAGTTTTTGCACAAATTAGTGATGCTTTGGCTTTACCGTTTATAAAGTTGGCGGAGATTTTTAATTGGATTCTGCTAAGCGTTCCGCAAATTTTTATCGAATATGATCTTGCTTCAATCCGAGTTCCGATTTATTCGGGCGAGTTAAAAGCGGTTTATTTTTTATATTTTTTGCCGCTTATTGCTCTGACATTTTTCTTGAATAAATGGAATCCGTTCTTATTAAATGGTAAACGGAAAGTGGTAAGTGGTAAGTTGGGGATGAAGAAGATTTTTACAGCGAAAAAGGTTTTGCTTTTACACATTTTCGCTTTTTTCTTTTTCTTTTTCTTAATCATTTTTCATCCATACAGTTCACCTAATGCAGATGGAAAATTGACGGTTGATTTTCTTGATGTCGGGCAGGGAGATTCGGCTTTGGTTAAATTTCCGAATGGTGAAACGATGCTGATTGACGGCGGCGGGAGATTTAATTTTAACGAGAATTTTATTGAACGGGAAGAAGGCACAAAGGAGATTTTCGAGCCTGATATGCAAGGTGTTGGCGAAACTGTCGTGTCGGAATTTCTTTGGGAAAAAGGATATTCAAAAGTTGATTATCTGCTTGCATCACACGCTGATGCCGATCATATTCAGGGCTTAATAAACGTCGCCAAAAATTTCAAAGTAAGAGCGGCATTTGTCGGCAGAGAAGCGTTTGATGATAAAGAATTTGCGGAGTTTGCAAAAGTTCTGACGAAAAAACACATTCAAATTGTCCAACTTTCTCGCGGAAATTCTTTTGAGATCGGCGGTGTAAAAATTGAAATTTTACATCCGGTTTTTTCGGAAATTTCAGAAAATTCAGCAAATAACGACTCGATAGTGTTGCGTATGATTTTCGAGAGCAAAGAATTTTTATTTACCGGCGATATTGAAAAAGAAACGGAAAAAGAATTGCTTGAAAATCCCGCATTTTTGCAATCCGACATCGTAAAAGTCGCTCACCACGGAAGCCGCACATCCTCGACACAAGAATTTATTGAAGCAACAAAAGCTGAATATGGGATAATTCCCGTCGGCAGAAAATCGCGTTTCGGACATCCAAATAAAGAAGTTGTTGAGCGTTGGAAAAATTCAGGAGCGAAAGTTTTGACAACCGGAGAACGCGGAACAATAACGGTTTCAACCGATGGAAAGAATTTGGAAATACAGATTTTTGGAAAATAATGCCGGGTACGTAAATATTTACACAAGCTGGCATTGCAAAAGGTATTTAAAAACGAAAAAACCCGAAAGATTCTGTAAACAAAACCTTCGAGCGTTCCATAGAAGTCCTAATTGTTAATATTTATACGTCAAAGTTCGACAAATGTCAACACCTTTTTGTTAAACAAAAATATAATTAATGTTTAAAGTGCCGATAACCAGTAAATGCCATTGCAATATTATGTTCATTTGCGGCTTCGATTGATTCTTCATCGCGGATCGAACCACCGGGTTGAATGATCGCTGAAATTCCGAATTTGGCAGCTTCGTCAACATTATCTCTGAAAGGAAAGAAAGCATCGGAAGCGAGTGCCGTTCCTTTTATTTGCAGATCGGTTTTTTCCGCCCGCATCGCCGCAATTCTGACCGAATCAACGCGGTTCATTTGTCCCGCCCCGACTCCGACGGTTTGCACGTCGTTAGCAAAAACTATCGCATTTGATTTGACGTGTTTGCAGACTTTCCAAGCCAGCATCATTGCACGAATTTCCTTTCCGGTCGGTTCGCGTCTTGTAACAAAATTCAGGTTTTCCGCTGAAATGTTTAATAAATCCTGATTTTGAACGAGAAATCCGCCCGAAACTTGTTTGTATTCCAAAGTATTTCTTTCCGCCGAATTATTAACCTTTAAAACACGCAGATTTTTCTTTGATTTGAAAATTTCGAGTGCTTCCGCCGTATAATCGGGAGCGATAACAACTTCAGTAAATACTTTGTTTATAGCTTTTGCAACTTCTGCATCGGCTTCGCGGTTCATTGCGACGATTCCGCCAAATGCCGAAACGGGATCGGTTGCCAAAGCCCTTTGATGAGCTTCAAGATTGTTTGCTCCCAAGCCGACTCCCGAAGGATTTGTGTGTTTGATAATGGCAACTGCCAACTCATCAAAATCACTGGCAATTCGCCAAGCGGCTTCGGCATCAACATAATTATTAAATGACATTTCTTTGCCGTGAAGCTGTTCGGCGTTGGCGATTCCGCCTGCCTCGTCCGTGTCATAAAGTGCCGCTTTTTGGTGCGGATTTTCGCCGTAACGCAAATCCGTAACTTTTGCCAGACCGATGGAAATTAAAGACGGCAAAGTTTCACCCGCTTCGTCTAATTGGACAGTTTCCGTATCGCTTTCAGTTTCATCCTCAATTTCGATAAATGCCAGATTTCCGAATGGATTAAGCGGTTCAAGAAATTCCAGATCATCCTGAGATAGTTGTTCGGCAAGATAACCCGAAATTGCCAGATCGTAGAAAGATGTTCGTGTATAAGCTAAAGCGGCAAGGCGTTGACGGGTTTTTAATGAAAGCGAACCGCCTGTTTCTTTGAGTTCGTCAATTAAATTTTCGTAGAGTCTTGCGTCCGTTACAACGGCGACATCACGCCAGTTTTTTGATGCGGAACGAATCATCGCAGGTCCGCCGATGTCAATTTGTTCGACGGCTTCTTCTAATGAAACGCCATCTTTTTCAATCGTTTCTTCAAACGGATACAGATTCACAACAACCAGGTCAATCGGTTCGATGTCGTGAGTTTTCATTGCTTCGATGTGTTCTTCATTATCACGCAACGCGAGAAATGCACCGTGAATTTTCGGGTGTAAGGTTTTTACACGCCCGTTCATCATTTCGGGGAATCCCGTAACGCCGGCAACTTCCGTAACTTCAACGCCATTTTCACGCAAGGTTTTCGCTGTTCCCCCGGTTGAAATTATCTGAACATCGAAGTTTTTTAATTCTTTTGCAAATTCGACGATTCCCGATTTGTCGGAAACGCTGATTAATGCTCGTTTTATTTTTCTTAATTCACTCATATTTAAAAACTAAAATAGCGGTCAAATTCAAAAGACCGCTCTATATTTGGTAAAAATTTAAATTATTCAAAATGACCGAAACAGAATCCCGGTAAACTAAATTCGCCGAACCTGATAAATCAAAAAAAGAAGCGTCCCCAAAAAAGGAGGCTCAATAAAAATGCGACTGTGTAAATGACAACTTTGATTATACTCATTAAATTATTTATCCTTAAAAAGTTGAGAGCATATAAAAGGTTACGACCAAAAAACCATTTTAGTTCCGTATTTATTGAGATGTCAACATTCATTTATAGGTTTTCTTTTCCCGTTTTATTAATTTCGATGATTTTCCTGTTAAATGTTCAAACATTTTCGCAGGATATTTTTGCGAATATTAAAATTGTATCCTCCGCAGTTCCTGTAATAAAAATCGAAGGAAGATTTAATAAAGAGAATAGTTTGATTAAAAATAACTGGTCTTTTCTAAAAAATTATGCAGATGCGGAAAATCTTGAAAAGCGAATTAATAATTTCAAGATTTTTGATGCAGAAGGAATTGAGATTCCGCTTAAAACATTTGCCGATGGGGAATTTGTTGCAGAAGCTAAGGCAGAAAGTTTTACTTATCAAATAAATTTAAGTGTGCCGGCAAATAAATCTTTAATGGCACATATTTCGTGGGTTGATAATAATCAGGGAATGTTGATGCTGAATGATCTGTTTCCGCAATTTGGCAGGGAAAATATTTCGGCACAGGTTAAGGTTGAATTGCCCGAAGATTGGCGAATTTCAACGAGAGCGAAAGATTTAGGAAATAGAGAATTTCAGACGGATAATCTTGAAAAAGCGATTTTTTTGATTGGAAAAGATTGGCGTGAAAAAGAATTTACGGTTAAAAATACTAAAATTAATTTCGTGATCTCCGGCGAATGGCTGTTTTCGGATACAGAAGCATTGGAAATGGCTCGGAGTATTTTAAGCGAATACGATGAATTATTCGGCGGAATTCCGTTTGAGAAAACGCAGATTTATCTAATTCGATTTCCGAAAGAAATTGAAACTGGACGCTGGCGGGCGGAAACTCGCGGGGGCGATACGGTTATTTTGTCGTCTTCGATGCCGTTTAAAAGTCAGGCGATACAGCGTTTGCACGAACAATTGCGGCACGAACTTTTTCATTTATGGATTCCGAATGCTCTAAATTTAAGTGGAGATTATGCCTGGTTTTATGAAGGTTTTGCCGTTTATCAGGCTTTGAAAACGGGCGTTTGGTTGGGACAGATAAGGTTCGAGGATTTTTTGAATACAATCAGCGAGGCTTCTAATATAGTCAATCGGGTTGAGCAAAAATTTTCTTTGATAGAGATTTCAAAAAATCGCTGGCGACAGGCGAGTGCAAGCGTTTATTCAAAAGGTTTGCTGGTTGCTTTTTTGTGCGATGTTGCTATTTTGGAAAATAGTAAGGGAAAACGGGATTTGCGGGAAGTTTTTCTGGAAGTTTATCGAAAAAATAACAATTCAAATATTAAAAAAGATGCGAACGAAAGTATTTTGCAGGTTTTGAATGATTTTAATGAATTGAAATTTATTGTCGAAAAACATATAAAAGGAACTGAAAAAATTGATCCGGCAAATTATCTAATCTCAAACGGCATCGAAAATGCGGGGACAAGTTCCAATGCAAAATTCAAATTAAAGGAAAAATTAAACGGACGGGAAAAAGCCATTTTGAAAAAGTTAGGCTATAATAGATGGCGGGAAATTTTAAGAAAATCAAAATGAATCTACAGATGTTATTAAAGAAATTATTTATTTTCAGCATTATATTATCCGGCGTTTTAGCACTAAGCGGCTGTGGACTCGTCAATGCCGTAACCGAAAATGTTTACAGCACAATGGGATTAACCGGAACAGGAACGGTTATTTCGGGGAAAGTTTATATCAGAAGTTCCTACGCAGTTGTGGCGGCAGACCTTCTGGAAGTCAAACGAGGACAACAGGTTGAGGTTTTGGATGAAACTACATTTGAAAATACCGTCTGGTATCGCGTCCGTGCTTTTGACGAAGATGAAACCGAAGGCTGGATCGAAGCACAGTACATAATCAAAGAAGAAAATCTGGATAAATCGAGGAAACTCGCCGAAGAAGATAAAACTCTGCAAGCACAAGCCATCGGGCAACTGCGTGCCGCAACCAATCTAAGGCTTTTGCCGGAACAAAAAGAAGATAACATTTTGCTTCAACTTGATAACGGTGCGACGTTTGAAATTATTGATTGGCAATATGTGAAAACAAATCAGCCAAAGGAAGAAGAACCTGAAAATGAAGACATAAAAGCCGCCGAAGAAAATAAAAAAGATGAACCTGCACAGTTGGATGAAACTTATGATGTTTGGTATAAGGTGCGGCTTGATCCGTCCGTTTCTCCTGCCCCGTTGGGCTGGATTTACGGTAAACAGACCGATCTCCAAGTGCCGAGCGATATTGTTTATTACCAGACCAATGACAGAAAATTTGTAGCCTGGCAAAGACTCGATGATTATGAACCTTCTGAAACCATTTCCAGTAATGATTCGGGAGCAAAAGTTACAAAACCGGGAAGTTGGTTAGTTTTGACGAGAACCAATGACGTTAAGGCAATTGAGGGAGTTGAGCCGGATTTTGATAACTTATTGATTCTCGGCTATGATAAATATAATCAGGAACATTACACGGCTTACAGCACGCATCGGGAAAAAATCGAGATTTGGGGAAAACTGCCTCTAAAGGTTGAAGGAACCGGAGATAACAAAACTTTCACAGTCAAATTAAGAAATGAAGCCAACGGCGAAATGGAGGAAAAGCGTTTTGTTCTGTTCAAAGATAAATCAAATCGTCTGCGGGTTACGCCGCCGGAATTCTTGAAAAATCTGAAAGAAAATAAGAAGAAAAAATAAGCAAAATAATGAGTGAAGAAACACATTTGATGAACAATCCTTTTCCCGAACCCGTTGAGATAGAAATCACCGATACACTCGATCTGCATTCATTTCAGCCGCAGGATATTAGTTCGGTCGTCGAAACTTATTTAATTGAGGCACGCAACAAAGGTTTTCAGACCGTTAGAATAATTCACGGCAAAGGAATCGGTGTGCAGAGAGAAATAGTTAGGAATATTTTATCTCAAATGGATTTCGTAAAATCTTTTAAAAACGGCGATGAACTTTCAGGCGGCGGTTTGGGAGCAACGATAGTAAAATTTTAGAGAGCATTGAAGTCAACCTAAATTTTTGCCAACTAAATATCACAACAAACCAACTTGTACTAAACTGCTCTAAAGTAATTCAGATTTTCCGTTATTGATAATCTTCAAGTTCGATAAAAGCTTCATATTCTACTTGCATAATTGTAAATACCTCGTCCAAAAATTCTTTGGGCAAACCTTCTTTTAACAATTTTGAGGCTTTTCATATCAAGTGCCGTTTTATGTAGAATTTTCCAAACTTGCTTAGTCAATGTCGGATGCATTAGTTGTTTGGCGGAAAGATTGACGCTGACGGACAAAACTTTTAATCTAAAAGAATTCCCCGTCTGCTTGCAGCGTGGGTTTCCTTATTAGCCCTGAAAGGGCGACAGTTCTTTGTTCTTAGAAAATTCGTGGTAGTCGGTGCTTTGACCGACTAATTTTCGGGC
>JALZKH010000011.1 GCA_030859345.1 Acidobacteriota bacterium
GCGAGTTCCTTGTATGCTTTGCTTCAACGCTTCTTCAAGAGCGTCGGGAGTTTGTTTTGTTTCAGTTTTCACACAACAGATTCTAACAAACTCCTTCTTACTTTTTTACTGTCGTGTGCTTAGATTAAACCTACAAACATAGAAACCTAATAACCTAATAAAACTATGAGTAATTGGAAATCCAAACACCAAAATATATTTGAGCGGGTTGATGATTGGTCGGACGATGTGCGGCATCGTCTGAGGAAGTTTGATGATTATGATTCGCTTTTGATCACGCCGTATATTGGTTTCGGTAATTCCGATAAAATCTTCCTGCGTGGACGCGTGTTGGAAGATAAAGGTTTTCGGGATTCAAATGAAAGCGACAGTCATTGGCGGAATCTGAAAAATATGTATCATCATTTTGAAACGGATGAAGTTTCAAACGCCCGCGTCAAAGCATTTTTTCAAAACGTAGAAAGTGAAGTAAGGAATTAATAAAATGAAAAGAAATTTAACTATTGGTATCGGAATTTTGTCAGGATTTGCGTTTCTTATCGCATTTTTTCTAGGTGTGGGAGTTTCGTCTCAAACAGTCTTGACGGAAATCGCCCCATTTTTTGGAATTATGGCATTTGTAGTTTTCGGACTTTCGGGAAAATCCTGCTGCCGTTCAAAGCGAAATTGCTAGATTTTTCCTAATACCAATGCCGAATTTTTTGAGCCGAAACCAATGCAGTTGCAAAGTGCTGTATTGATTTCGGCATTTTCTTTAGCAAAATTCGGCGTATAATCCAGATCACAATCTTCATCTGCAACCTCTAAATTGATTGTAGGAGCGATTATGTTTTTATTCATTGCAAGTAACGTCGCACCAATTCCCGCCGCTCCGCTTGCTCCTTGCGGATGTCCGATTTGTGATTTTGTGGCTGAGGTTGACAAGTGGTAAGCGTGGGTTCTGAAAGTCTTTTTCAAACTCTGCGTTTCAATGCGGTCGTTTAATTGTGTTGAAGTTCCGTGCAGATTTACATAATCAATTTCTTCCGCCGCAATTCCGGCATCTTCCAATGCGATGGTCATTGCCCGTGCGGGTTCAACGCCGTTTTCTTCCAAACGAACGCGGTGATAGGCATCGCAAGTCGCACCATAGCCTTTTATTTCCACATAAATTTTTGCTCTGCGTTCCTTCGCACTTTCTAAAGTTTCAAGCACAAAAATCCACGCACCTTCTCCCAAAACTATGCCTGAACGGTCTTTTGAAAAAGGTCTTGAGGCTTTCTCAGGTTCGTCATTCCAATCCTTCGTCAAAACGGTCATCAAGTTAAAACCTTCTAAAATTCCACGTGCGATTGGAGAATCCGAGCCGCCCGCCAACATCATATTTTGTCTGCCGAGTGAAATGTGTTGAGCCGCATAAGCGATTGCATCGGTTGAACTTGTGCAACCTGTCGAAATTATATGCGAAAGCCCGTGAAGACCAAACACCATTGAAAGTTCGCTCGATAAACCGCCGTGAGTTGAACTAGGAATTGTGTAAACACTCGCTTTTTTACCATTTTTTGAAAACCACGCTTCATATTGTTTTTCGGTAAAGGAAAGTCCGCCGCCGCCTGTGCCTAAAACCACACCGAAATTTTGCCGTTCTTCTAAAGATAAATTTTCGTAATCTATTTTCGCGTCGGCAACTGCCTCACGTGCGGCTCGCAGAGCAAGCGGGACGGTTCGTGGAACGTGGCGATAATCTTTTGAATCAAGTTCGGCTTTCCAGTTAAAATCCGAAACTTCCGCCGCAATTGTTACCGCCGAACCGGAAACATCAAAACTCTCAATTGTTCTGATTCCGCTTTTGCCTTCTTTTAACCCTTGCCAAAATGCGTCCTTTCCGATTCCAATCGGTGTCACGCATCCAAACCCTGATATCACTACTCTTCGAGGTTTCTTAAGATTATTAAACATATGTTTTGCCGTAGTTTAAGCATAACATTTTGCAAATAATCAAAGCGAATACAGATGGTAATAATCTCAAACAAAAGAAAAATAATCTACGATTACTCAAGTGAGTCCAAAACGACCTTATAACTTGGGTCTTCTTTATGATTAACGTCAATTATTGCCGCCGCATTATCAAGCAAACGACGACAGTCTTCACTCAATTATTGCAGGTGAACAACTTTGCCGCGTCGGGCATATCGTTCGGTAATTTTATGCAGGGCTTCGATTGCCGAATGATCGGCAACTCTTGAATCCTTAAAGTCAATAATCACCTCATCGGGGATCATTTTTAACATCGAATTTTTCGGCAAATGCGATGACCGAAGGTAATTTCATCAATCACCGTTTCAATAAATAATGATGTTTTGCTTGACATATTAAAGTCGGGAAACGTATATTTTGAATTCGGCAAATTTCTCGAAAGTTTGCAAAAAAATAAGCCATCCTAGCTCAGTTGGTAGAGCAACGCATTCGTAATGCGTAGGTCGTCGGTTCAAATCCGATGGATGGCTCTTTTAGAATCAATAACTTACGGGCATTATTTTAATGTCTGTTTTTGCTTTGAGTGCCTAGTGAGTGCCAACTTTATTTTTTACGTTCCATAAAGTATATTTCCAAGTTTTCTTGTGGCATCTTGTTGCATTGTCGGTAAGACGTGGCTGTAAGTGTCCAGCGTTAAAACAACGCTTGCGTGTCCTAACCTTTCGGAAACTACTTTCGGATTTTCACCAGCCGATAAAAGCAAAGTTGCCGTTGTATGCCGCAAATCATATAAACGTATATTCGGCAATTCGGCTTTTTTCAAGATAGGCTTAAAATATCTTCTGACAAGATTTCTGTGTTGAATTGGTGTGCCAAGTTCGGACGGAAAAATAAGGTCGAGATTCTCATAACACGCACCAAGTTTTAATCTGTGTTCGAGTTGCCGTTTTCGATGCGTCCTTAACGATGCTAAGGCTTCATTTGATAACGGTATGCTTCGGCGGCTTTTGCTTGTCTTTGGTTCTGCAAATATAAATCCGCCGCCTTTCTTTTTTACAACGCCACGTTTTACCGACAAAGTTTTTTGCTCAAAATCAATATCACTCCACTTCAAAGCTAAATATTCACTTGGACGCATTCCGGTTTCTATTGCCAACACAAAAAGTGTGAACAACTTTGATTCTTTCGCCATTTGCAGAAATTGAGTAGCTTGCAAAGGCGTTAGATATTTCATTTCAACTCTTTTTAGTTTTGGAAGTTCGCACAAATCACACGGGTTTTGATTTATCATTCGCCACTTTACAGCTTGCTTCAAAGCAGATGATAAGACGGTATGAGCATAACGGACGGTTCGCGGTGAAAGTCCTTTTTCCCGCAAGGTGTTGTAAAACTTTTGAACTTGCGAAGGCTGTAAATCGCAAAGGCGGATTTGTCCGATGTGTGTTTTGATATAAATTTCAGCAATATTTTGATAGCGGTCAAAAGTATTTTCTTTGATGCGATGTTTCGCCACTTCCAAAAGCCACTTATCAATAAAATCTTTAAGCGGCATTAATGCGGGTTCGACAAAAACACCTAAGTCCTTTTCCCGAAGTTTCGCCGTAAGAAACTTTTGAGCATCTTTTTTCGTTCCGTGAATTGTTTTATTAAAATATCTTCGTTTCCCGTCCGCATCTCTGCCTAAAAAGATGCGAATATACCAAGTATTTTCACCACGTTTTGTAATTTGTCCTGCCATAATTTTATTGAAATATTAGCGGGCAATCCGTAAAAGACCGCCCGTAAAGGTTTGTTTAGTTTGTTGAACTCATTTGATTCTGCAAAGTCGCAAATGTTCCGGTTGGACATTCGACACAAAAGCATTGTTTCGGATTGTCCTTTTCATAAAAGAAAAAGAAGTCCTTGCCTTCAATGGTTGCGATCATTGGTAAGACGGCATCAATTAAATCAAGTTCGCCGTGATTGCCTTTAGCGGTTTCGATGTGTTCGCGGGTTAATTTTGTTATTCCTGTGATTTCATTTTTCATCTGTGGTATCCTTCCTTTAGTTAATCTAATCATTTGTTTGATTAGGAAAATGAAAGGGCAAAAGTAGTTAGTGCTACTTTTGCCCTTTCGCCTTTAGTGAATTTGTTTTAACGATTGTCGGTAAATGTTCGCCGTTGCACCTGCTACTAAGTGATAGCAAACTAAGCCGCGTTCCGAAGCCTTGCATTCGCATTGTCCTAACTTTTCGCCGTTTCTGACATCAAAACGGACGTGATAAACATTTGCGTTATTCGCACTTGAAACGGCAAATTGTCTGTCAGAAATAAAGCGGACTTTCGGCTTTAATCTAAAAGAATTCCCCGTCTGCTTGCAGCGTGGGTTTCCTTATTAGCCCTGAAAGGGCGACAGTTCTTTGTTCTTAGAAAATTCGTGGTAGTCGGTGCTTTGACCGACTAATTTTCGGGCG
>JALZKH010000012.1 GCA_030859345.1 Acidobacteriota bacterium
GATAGAATACTTGTCAAAGAACGATAATCTTGTTTCGATAGTTGAATATGTTGTCTTTTTCTTGCCATCATTAAAAGATACAAGAAAAGACCTATTCTTTCAACAACTTCGGTTACGTTGCACTAGCACCAAAGGTTAATACTATTTTTCGCATATTTTGTCTTTAATGGTTTGTCCTATTTTGCTTAGGGCATCGTTAGATTTATAAGCCGAAGCACCAACCCTTAATTTCAAACCGATACTATACGCCGCATTAGTTAATCTAACATCTCCGTAATTTCCCTCCTTTCTATCACCCCGATTATGATAGGCTGTTCCCCACCACGCATTATTGATTCCCCCGCTAAACGCAAAGGCAAAATGATGAACTTGGTCCGACCATTGTCCCAAAGTTGACAAGAAAAAAGCGAAAAACCGAAATCTCCCGCTTTTTACTTTTTACCTTAAAACACTCCGTGACATTTTTTATATTTCTTGCCCGAATCACAAAAGCACGGATCGTTTGGTTTCATTTTAGGTTCGTCGCGGGTGAAAGGGATGTTTTTTAGTGCATCTTCACCTGCCGCCTGAACTCCTTCGTAAGCACCCGTGAAAGCCATTCCGACGGCTTGTTTTCTGGCTCGTTGTCGTTCGAGGCGTTCGAGGCGTTCCATTTCTTCCTGCTCGTCTTTGTTGATCATTTCTAAATTAAATAGAGAGCGAATCGTGTTTGTATCAATCCGGTCAAGCATTTCCTGGAACATATCGAAACTTTGTTTTTTGTATTCAACCAGCGGGTCTTTTTGCCCGTAGCCGACCAAGCCGATACCTTGTTTTACGTGGTCAATCGAGAGCAGATGGTCTTTCCATTGCGAGTCTATAATGTTGAGCATTATGTAACGCTCATAAGCCCGCAAGTTTTCGCCGCCCGCCAGTTTTTCCTTTTCCTCATAATCGGCGACGGCTTTTTCCCAAATCGCCTGCTGAATCTCGTCGGGGTTCATCGTGTCATAATCAACACCTGCATCAACCGCCGGATCAATCGAATAAATGTTTTCGATCTCCGCCGCATATGTATCAACATCCCATTCGTCTGGAGAAACCTGTGTATTTAAGAAATAACCTGTCAGATCATCGAGTAAATCTTTCGCCACGCCTTTTTCGCCCAAAAGATATTCGCGGTGTTCAGGCTCAAACATAAGATCACGACGCAGAGTATATATAGTGTCGCGTTGTTTGTTCATCACGTCATCGTATTTCAAAACGTGCTTACGGGTTTCAAAGTTTCTTGCTTCGACGGCTTTTTGAGCTCTTTCGATTTGCTTGGAAACCGTCTTCGATTCAATCGCCACGCCTTCTTCCATTCCGAGCCAACTCATCATCGAACGGACTTTATCGCCCGCAAAAATCCGCATCAGATCGTCTTCTAATGAAAGAAAAAATCTTGTTTCACCCGGATCACCCTGCCGACCGGAACGCCCCCGTAACTGGTTATCAATTCGGCGTGATTCGTGTCTTTCAGTTGCGAGAATATATAAACCGCCTGCATCTACAACTTCTTTATGTTCAGCTTCGGAAACCACTTTTGCTTTTTTGAGTTCCGCTTTGAATTGTTCTTCGGTTGCTTCTTCGGGGTTTATTTCCTGACGTTTCAGATAATCTTTGGCAAGAAATTCGGGATTTCCGCCGAGAACTATATCCGTTCCGCGACCAGCCATATTCGTCGCAATCGTCACCGACCCTTTACGTCCTGCCTGAGCAACGATTTCCGCTTCGCGTTCGTGATATTTTGCATTCAAAACATTGTGCGCAATTCCTACTTTTGTAAGTTTTTCGGCAACGAGTTCGGAATTTTCAACCGAAACCGTTCCGACTAAAACAGGCTGCCCTTTTTCGTGTGAACGTCTGATCTCACCAACCACCGCGTCCCATTTTTCGGGAAGTGTGCGGTAAATAATATCGGATTGATCTTCACGGGCAATCGGTTGATTCGTTGGAATAACGATCACGCTCAAGCCGTAAACTTCCTGAAATTCCTCGGCTTCGGTTTCCGCCGTTCCCGTCATTCCCGAAAGTTTTTCATACATACGGAAATAATTTTGCAGGGTAATTGTCGCCAGCGTCTGATTTTCGCGTTCGATTGTTACGCCTTCTTTGGCTTCAACCGCCTGATGAAGTCCGTCCGACCAGCGACGACCAGCCATAAGTCTTCCGGTAAAGTCATCAACAATGATTACTTCGCCTTCCTGCACAACGTAATGATGATCTTTTCTGTAAAGCGTGTGGGCTTTTAAGGCTTGCTCAACACAATGGAGCAGATCCATATTTCCCGGATCATAAAGGTTGTCAACTTTTAGAAGTCGCTCGGCTTTTGAAACGCCTTGCTCGGTCATAACCGCTGAATGATTTTTCTCGTCAACTAAATAATCACCCGTTGTTTTCTTGCTTTCTTCGTCCTTTTCGCCGCGTTCGAGTTTCGGGATAATTTCATTTGCAACGTAGTATTTATCAGTTGCTTCGTCCGACGCACCCGAAATAATCAGCGGCGTTCTTGCTTCATCAATCAGAATCGAGTCAACTTCATCAATGATCGAAAAATAATGATCGCGTTGAACGAGTGATTCGACATCGAATTTCATATTATCGCGTAGATAATCAAAGCCGAATTCGTTGTTCGTGCCGTAAGTTATGTCGCAGGCGTAAGCCTCTTTTCGCTCGGCATCGTCCATATCGTTTTGGATACAGCCGACCTTCAAACCTAAAAATTCGTGGATCGTTCCCATCCATTCGGCATCACGCAAAGCCAGATAATCATTGACCGTAATAATATGAACACCGCGTCCCGTCAAGCCATTCAAGTAAGCAGGCAAAGTTGAAACAAGCGTTTTACCTTCACCCGTTCTCATTTCGGCGATTTTTCCTTGATGCAAAACCATTCCGCCGACCAGCTGCACGTCAAAATGCCTCATTCCCGTTGTGCGAACCGATGCTTCACGAACCACCGCAAACGCCTCGGGCATAATTTCGTTCAAGGTTTCCTGTTCAATTTTGTAGCGTTCTTTTTTGTCTTCGATGCCTTCCAGTGCATCTTGAACTCTTTTTTTATATTCTTCCGTTTTCCCACGTAATTGCTCGTCCGAAAGTTTTTGAATGCTTGATTCCAAATCGTTGATCTCTTGAACTTTCAATTTTGAATCCTTTAAATATTTATCGGTCTCCGTGCCGAAAATTTTCTTAACAATTTTATCTGCAAAAGTATTTACAGCCATAATTTCCTCTTTATATTATTTAAACCGTTTCTTGACGGTAAATTATGTGTGAATTTGCATTCTTTGCAAACCACAAATATTAAAATTTTCTGTTACGCTCGAAACGTAACAAAACTAGAGATTGTAACGGATTTTTGCGAAAAGAAAAGTTCTGAAGGAATTATTAGAATTCAATCAAAATGTTTTCGCATTATAAATAAGGAATGACTATATTGAAGCACGCGGAAAATGTGTGAATAAAAGAACTTGATTGTTTTCCGCGAATATTTCTTCGTGAAGATTTGCCGTTGTCCGAAAATACTTGTGAGTTTTCCAGGAGCGATTAGTAAATTTGGAACTGCCCAAAAATACAAAAGGCAGAGTATTTTCATACTTAAATTTGGATTTAAGTTTTAATTCCGAAAAAGCATTACTGGTTTTTGTCGTGATTTGAAAACTCTGCGTTTGCGAACTTTCCGTCAGTTTTGCCTGAGCCAAAACCTGCGGCGAAGCACCGACCAGCACCAAGCCGAGATAGACCGAGAGCGTTGTGAGAAAATATATCGGATTGTGATTGTTTTTTTTACTCAAAGTTTATCTTGATTATTTGCTTTTTGAATTATTAGCAACTTTGCTTTCGGTTGTGCTGTTTGGTTGCTTCGGCGAATTTTGATTTTCCTGCTCTTCTTTAGTTTTCTTGACAAGTGCTTCCTGCAATTTGCGATTCATCATTTCGTTTGCCACGGGTTTCGGAATATTTACGAGCATTATAAACTTATTGCCTTCGCTGGTAACCTTCGCACTATCAAGCAAAACTTTTTCATCTTCGCCGCTGATTGTTAATTTTCCGATTGAAATTGCTCCGCGAAGTCCGCTGGCGGTAGTCTTGGCTTTTTCAGGAGTTTTTTGGTCGGAAACGATCTTCGCATAAAGTTTCTCGCCGTCCTGAATTAAAGTTATTTCGATTTGCTGAACATCCAGATTTCGCAAATGTGCAAGAAATCCGCTGTCGCCGACGGCTTCAATTGCTGATTTTGCAACATTTACAATATCTTCATCGCCTTGCTGTCCGATAAATCTCGACTTCTTGCGGTCAAGTTTTCCGTCTTTGGTCAGCGTTGCAATCATTTGGACGGTAAAAGGTTTGGTCAGATCAATTTCTTTCTTTGACCAACGTGCAACAATATCATCAGCAAAATCCTGCAAAGGTTTCTTATTGATCTCAACTCCATTTACAGCATCGCTGTTTTTTGCCGTATTATTTTCAAGTTCTTTCTGAGTCGTGTCGGTCTGTTCGTCCGGTTTATTATCTGCCGTATTTTCGTTATTTTTATCGTTCTTTTCGCCATCGCCGAGCGGATTATCGGGTAAATTTCCGACAACCGTATTTTTATTTCTCTTCGGTAATTTTGGTTTTGTATCAAAAATACTGCGGTTTGATCTTGGAATAATCGGCGGCGGCGGTGTCAGCGACGGACTTGATGCCATCGGCGGAAGCGGACTGTTATTAAAGGGTAATTCGTTATTGTATTGAGAATCCAAACTCTCCAGCATTGCCAATTCTTCGCGGTTGGCAAGCTGAAAATAACCTTCGGGATATTGCAGCTGCGGAGTCTCGCCCGTGTTATCAACCCAAACTACATCCGCATCTTTGATTTCGGTTTTATTGTAATCTTTAACAACGTAATCTTTATCGCCGCTTAAAAGTTTGCTTCCGACATAAACCGTATCCAAAACACTACAAACTTTGCTGATCAGAGGACTGTTGCAAGCCGTTGTTTGCAGTAGATTGGTTTGACCGACAACTACCAGAAACAAAAGATTGAAAATCGCTGCTGAGGCAATAATCTTATAAATTCTGGGAGAAAAGTCCCAGTTTTTAATTTCGTAATCCTCTAAAAATTCCTTGTTCTCTTCCATAATAATTAATTTTATAAATACTCAAAAAAATATAAATGCGTTATCAATAATAATAGACGCTTTTTGCCGCAAAAAAGTTGCGAAGCAATCGCTGATTTTACCACTTTCATCCTTTAAATTAAAGGAAATTAGACAAATATCCGACAAACATTTAACATCTTTTCTTATGGCAAGAAAAGACGAAGGCAAATCCCGCCGCCGAAACAAAACTAAAAAGGGTGATAAATCAAACAACCGCTACACTAAAGAACGTAAATTTAAACGCAATTTTGCAGAGGAAAGTTCTTCTGCACAAAAAACACCGAAATTTACGGTTGAGCAGAAAAAAGATTTGGACAGACTTCTCAAAGGCATCGGCAAGCCTGAACCGAAACCTTTTGTGCCGGACGATTTCCAGATCGAAGCACTTGAAGCCATTGAAACACAGGACGTTCTCGTAACCGCACCGACGGGAAGCGGAAAAACCTGGATCGCCCGCGAAGAGATTCGCAGACTTATAGAAGACGGAAAACG